>NZ_JBEZKJ010000078.1:0-40926 GCF_040651675.1 Streptomyces sp. NPDC048415
CATGTCCTTGACGTGCCGGTCCGATGCGTGACGTGTGCGTGCGGCTCAGCCCTGGGTCACCGTGATGTTCTGTTCCCTCACCGCGTGGAAGTTCGGCAGCGGGATACCGAGCAGGCTGGGGCTCAGCTCCACGAGCGTGGCCTCGACGTGGGCGGTGCCCGGGGTGAGCGTGCGGGGCTCACGCTTCTCCGAGTTGGTCCAGCGGTGCTCGGCGCCGTCACAGACCGCCGACGTGCCGCCGATGCCCTGGCGGACACGGGGGTCGCTCTGCGACACCGAGGAGGACACGTACACGGGCCCGGTGCGGCTGAGGCAGCGGTAGGTGCCGGAGAGCGTGATGGTCCCGTCGGCCGCGACGCTGCCGGTCGGGTCGACGGTCACCTCGTCGGACGGGGCGGACGGGGCGGACAGGGCGACGGCGGACGGGGCGAGGAGCAGGAGCAGCGCGGCGCCCGTGGCCGCGCCGATGAGCTGGCGAAAGGACATGGCAGTACCTCCTGGAGCGGGGGTTCCACAGGTACCGTTCCAAGGCCTGGAGTGCGGTGATCGTCACCCCTTTGGTGGCGAGTCCGCACCGTCCGTCTTCGACACGTCCGAGTGTTGTCCGGGTGTTGTCACGCTTCTCAGCCGGCGGTTCCGATGAGTTCGTGGCGGGAGCATGGTCTATCCATGCGAGGCGACGACACCGCCGCCGGTCATCGCATACGACGTGGAGGTGCGCCATGTGTTCCCACCAGACTTCGTGCCAGTCCGCTGGCAGCGGCGCCCCGCACATCGTGGCCGCCCACCCCGAGCAGGGCTGGAACCTCCTGTGCAACGGCGCGATCGTCTTCGACGACACCGGTGAGCTGCTGCCCGACGGCCGTGTCGTCGCTCCGCACCGCGTGTTCGCCGAGCGGCTGGCCGTCGCGGCCTGAGCCCCGCGGCCCGACGTGATCGGAGAGATCGCGCTAGTCCAGCACCGCGAACCCGTCGAGTTCGACCAGGGCCCGTTCGTCCCAGAGGCGGGCGGCGCCGATGACGGCCATCGCGGGGTAGTCGCGGCCCGCCAACCGGCGCCAGAGGCGGCCGAGTTCGGGGGCGTGGGTGCGATAGTCCGCGACGTCGGTGGCGTAGACGGTGACCCGGGCGAGGTCCGCCGGGGTGCCGCCCGCGGCCCGCAAAGCGGTCAGCAGATTCCTCAGCGCCCGCTCGAACTGCTCCGGCAGTGTCTCGCCGACCACCTTTCCGTCCGCGTCGAGCGCGGTCTGGCCCGCCAGGAAGACGACGCGGGTGCCGGTGGCGACCACGGCGTGGGAGAAGCCGGTGGGCGGGGAGAGCTCGGGCGGGTTGACGCGCTCGGTGGTCATGAGGCCTCCGCTTCCGGCTGGGTTTCGCGGTACAACTCCTTGGCGATGACCGCTCGTTGGACCTCGCTCGCACCCTCGTAGATTCGGGGCGCGCGGACCTCGCGGTAGAGGTGTTCGAGGAGATGACCGCGGCGCAGGGCGCGGGCGCCGTGCAGTTGGACCGCCGCGTCGACGACGTACTGCGCCGTCTCGGTCGCGAGCAGCTTCGCCATCGCGGCGCGCCGGGGGACGTCCGGGGCGCCCTCGTCGTACGCCGCCGCTGCCGCGTACACCATCAGGCGGGCCGCCTCGGTGCGCAGCGCCATCTCGGCGACTTGGTGGGCCACCGTCTGGAGGTCCTTCAACTTGCCGCCGAACGCGTCTCGTTGAGCCGTGTGCGCGAGGACCGCGTCCAGGGCCGCCTGTGCCATGCCGACCGCGAAGGCGCCCACACTCGGCCGGAACAGGTTCAGGGTGTGCATCGCGACCCGGAAGCCTCGGTCGGGGTCGCCGAGCATGTCGTCCGCCGTGACCGGTACGGCGTCGAAGCCGAGGGCTCCGATGGGGTGCGGCGAGAGCATGTCGAGCGCGGTCCCGGTGAGTCCGGCGCGGTCGGCGGGCACGAGGAAGGCGGTGACCCCGCGGGCTCCGGCGTCGGCGGTGGTCCGCGCGAACACGGTGTAGAAGTCGGCTTCGGGCGCGTTGGAGATCCAGCACTTCTCACCGGTGAGCCGCCAGCTGTCGGGGCCGTCCTCGTCCGCCCTGAGCGCGAGGGCGGCCGCGTCGGATCCGGCGCCCGGCTCGCTCAGCGCGAAGGCGGCCACCGCGCTGCCGTCCGAGACGCGGGGCAGCCAGCGCTCGCGCTGCGCCTGTGTGCCGTAGGCATGGACGGGGTGCGCGCCCAGTCCTTGCAGGGCCAGCGCCGTTTCGGCCTCCGTGCACGCCTGGGCCAGGGATTCGCGCATCAGGCACAGCTCGAGCGCGCCCGAGGTGAACAGGCGGGCGAGCAGGCCGAGGCCGCCGAGTTCGGCGACCAGGGGGCGGTTGACGTGGCCCGGCTCGCCCTTCTCGGCGAGCGGGCGCAGCCGCTCCGTGGCCAGCGCGCGCAGCTCCGCACACCAGGCGGTCTGTGCCGGATCGAGCGAGAATGCCGTCATTGCCGGTCCTCTCCCCTGCCGGGTTGCACCCCCAGGCTATCGCGGACCGTTGACTGTCGTCACCAACACGATACGCTCCTGGTGCGAGCCCACCACGACGCCCACCAAGGCAAGGGGGCGAACCGCCATGGACCTCACGGACTCCACGGACCCCATGGACACCATGGACACCTTGGAGCCGACGACCTCGGCCCACGTCGACACCTTCCCGCGCGATCACCTCCCGCCCCCCGAGCAGTGGCCCGAGCTCCGTTTCGAGCTGCCGGAGCTGCGCTACCCCGACCGGCTGAACTGCGCCGCCGAGCTCATCGGCCACACTCGCCCCGAGCGCCCCGCGTTCCGTACGGCCTCCGGCGACCTGTGGACGTACGGACAGCTGCGCGCCCGCGTCGACCGCATCGCCCATGTGCTCACCACCGAACTGGGCGTCGTCCCCGGCAACCGGGTGCTGCTGCGCGGCCCCACCACACCGTGGCTGGCCGCCTGCTGGCTGGCGGTCCTGAAGGCGGGCGCGGTCGCCGTCACGGTGCTCGCGCAGCAGCGGCCGCACGAGCTGAGCACGATGTGCGAGATCGCGCGGGTGTCGCACGCCCTGTGTGACGTACGGTCGGTCGACGACCTGGTCAAGGCGGAGATCCCCGGCCTGCGGGTCACGACGTACGGCGGTGACGCGCCCGACGACCTGCTGCTGCGCATCACCGGCGCCCCGCAGGAGCCCTTCGCCGCGGTGGACACGGCCGCCGACGACGTCGCGCTGATCGCGTTCACCTCGGGCACGACGGGCCGGCCCAAAGGCTGTATGCACTTCCACCGCGATGTGTTGGCGGTAGCGGACACCTTCTCGAAGCATGTGTTGCGGCCACACGAGGACGATGTCTTCGCGGGCAGCCCCCCGCTGGGTTTCACCTTCGGGCTCGGCGGTCTCGTCGTCTTCCCGCTGCGCGCCGGCGCCTGCTCGCTGTTGCTCGAACAGGCGGGCCCCAAACAACTGTTGCCTGCGATCGCCGAGCACCGCGTCTCCGTGCTGTTCACCGCTCCGACCGCCTACCGGGCGATGCTGGCGGAGATGGACGCGTACGACACCGGGTCGCTGCGGCGCTGCGTGTCCGCCGGCGAGAACCTGCCCGCGGCGACCTGGCGGGCCTGGCACACCCGCACCGGGCTGCGCGTCATCAATGGCATCGGCGCCACCGAACTGCTGCACATCTTCATCTCCGCGGCCGACGAGCACATCCGCCCCGGCACCACGGGCGTCCCGGTACCGGGATGGCACGCGCGCGTGGTCGACGCCGACGGGGCTCCGGTGCCGGACGGGGAACCCGGACTGCTCGCCGTGCGCGGCCCGGTCGGCTGCCGCTATCTCGCGGACCCGCGGCAAGGGGAGTACGTTCGCGAGGGCTGGAACATCACCGGCGACACCTATGTGCGCGATCCCGACGGCTACTTCCGCTATGTCGCCCGCGCCGACGACATGATCATCTCGGCGGGGTACAACATCGCCGGCCCGGAGGTCGAGGACGCCCTGCTGCGTCATCCGGACGTGGTCGAGACGGCGGTGGTGGGGCGGACCGACGAAGCGCGCGGACAGGTCGTCGTCGCGTACGCGGTCCTCAAGGAGGGCGCCCGCAAGGACCCGGAGGCGCTGCGGGCCTTCCTCACGTCGGAGCTGGCGCCGTACAAATGCCCCCGCGAGTTCGTCTTCCTCGACGCGCTGCCGCGCACCGCGACCGGGAAGCTCCAGCGCTTCCGGCTGCGTACGGCCGTGAAGCCCTCGCCTGTGGATGACCTGTCCACAGGCAGCGAACCCAAGTGATCTTCGAGCACTAGAGTGATCAACGTGTCAGAGCAGCACGCCCCCCGGTCCCTCATCGTCACGTTCTACGGCGCGTACGGCCGTTTCATGCCCGGTCCCGTGCCGGTGGCCGAGTTGATCCGGCTCCTCGCCGCGGTCGGCGTCGACGCGCCCTCCGTAAGGTCGTCGGTCTCGCGGCTCAAGCGCCGCGGCCTGCTGGCGCCCGCGCGCACAGCGCTGGGCGCGGCCGGGTACGCGCTGTCACCGGACGCCCGGCAGCTGCTCGACGACGGCGACCGGCGGGTGTACGCGACCGCACCACCCACGGACGACGGCTGGGTGCTCGCCGTCTTCTCCGTGCCGGAGTCCGAGCGGCAGAAGCGGCACGTCCTGCGCTCACGGCTGGCCGGTCTCGGCTTCGGTACGGCGGCGCCCGGGGTGTGGCTCGCCCCGGCGCGGTTCTACGAGGAGACGCGGCACACCCTGGAGCGGCTGCGGCTAGGTCCGTACGTGGAGCTGTTCCGCGGCGAGCACCTGGGCTTCGCGGCGACGGCCGACGCGGTCGCCCGCTGGTGGGACCTGGCCGCGATCGCCAAGGCGCACGAGGCCTTCCTCGACGAGCACGCGGGCGTGCTGCACGCCTGGGAGCGGCGCGCGGACACCCCGCCCGAGGAGGCGTACCGCGACTATCTGCTCGCCCTCGACTCCTGGCGCCATCTCCCGTACGCCGATCCGGGACTGCCCGCCGCGCTGCTGCCCGAGGACTGGCCGGGCGTCCGCTCGGCCGCGGTCTTCCGGGCGCTGCACGAGCGACTGCGGGACGCGGGGGCGGTGTTCACGGGGGGCCCGAGCGGTCGGAGCGCTGACCTCGACCCCATGGGGAAGGGGTGTACGCCCGGCAGGCGGCGGGGCGGCTCAGCGGGCTGACCGGTGCCGACGATCCGTACGAGCCGCCACTGAACCCGGCGCTGACCCGTCGGACACATCTGCGGAGCCCCGAGGCGTCCGCGGCGCCCGTGTACGCGGTGCCCGCGGCGCGCGGGCTCGGTGTCACGTCCGCCGCGGCCAAGCGTCCCTTCACGCTGTCGCATCTGGACGCCCTGGTGTCGCCTCCTGGTCGACCCGGCGGACGGTGGGATGCCGGCGGCCGGGATGGTTGACCTTTCCTGGCCCGGCGGATGCCCTCAAGTCTCCAGTGTGAGCCGGGGTTTGGGGGCGTCGGTGCGTCCCGTCTGCGGGCGCCGGCTGCCCGCGCGGTAGGGCGTCGGCCAGCCGACGCCAGGGCCCTCGTATCCCTGCTCGGCCGCCGCGTGGAGCGTCCAGTGCGGGTCGTACAGGTGCGGCCTGGCGAGCGCGCACAGGTCCGTACGTCCCGCGAGGATCAGGGAGTTGACGTCGTCCCAGGAGGAGATCGCGCCGACGGCGATCACGGGGATGCCCATCTCGTGGCGGATCCGGTCCGCGTACGGCGTCTGGTACGAGCGGCCGTACTCGGGGCGCTCGTCCGCCACCACCTGGCCCGTCGACACGTCGACCGCGTCGGCGCCGTGCGCGGCGAAGGCCCGCGCGATCTCGACCGCGTCGTCCTCGGTGTTGCCGCCCTCGGCCCAGTCGGTCGCGGAGATGCGGACGGTCATGGGCCGCTCCTCGGGCCACACGGCCCGTACGGCGTCGAAGACTTCCAGCGGGAAGCGCAGCCGCTTCGCGAACGAGCCGCCGTACGCGTCGCTGCGCCGGTTGGTCAGCGGCGAGAGGAAACCGGAAAGCAGGTAGCCGTGGGCGCAGTGCAGTTCGAGCAAGTCGAAGCCACAGCGCGCGGCACGCCAGGCCGCTGACGTGAACTGCTCGCGCAGGTCCGTGAGTTGGGCGCGGCACAGTTCGCGGGGTGTCTGGCTGCGCGGCTTGTACGGGATCGGCGACGCCGCCACCAGGGGCCAGTTGCCGCCCTCCAAGGGCTCGTCGATGCCCTCCCACATCAGCTTGGTCGAGCCCTTGCGACCGGAGTGCCCGAGCTGGACGCCTATCGCGGTGCCCGGTGCCTGCCGGTGCACGAAGTCGGTGATCCGCCGCCAGGCCTGGGCCTGATGGTGGGTGTAGAGCCCCGCGCAGCCGGGCGTGATGCGGCCCTCGGCGCTCACGCACACCATTTCGGTCATCACGAGTCCGGCGCCGCCCAGAGCCCGGGCGCCCAGGTGGACGAGGTGGAAGTCGCCGGGTACGCCGTCGACGGCGGAGTACATGTCCATGGGCGAGACGACGACGCGGTTGCGCAGGGTGAGGCCGCGCAGCCGGAACGGCGTGAACATCGGGGGCGTACCGGGCGGGCAGCCGAACTCGTGTTCCACGGCCGCCGTGAAGTGGGCGTCGCGCAGCCGCAGGTTGTCGTGGGTGACGCGGCGGCTGCGGGTGAGGAGGTTGAAGGCGAACTGGCGTGAGGGCTGACCGAGATAGCGGCCGAGGTTCTCGAACCACTCCAGGCTGGCGCGTGCCGCCCGCTGGGTGGACGCGACGACCGGGCGCCGCTCCTCCTCGTACGCGGCGAGGGCCTCCTCGATGCCGGGCCGTTCCTCCAGACAGGCGGCCAACGCGAGCGCGTCCTCGACGGCGAGCTTGGTGCCGGAGCCGATGGAGAAGTGGGCGGTGTGCGCGGCGTCGCCGAGGAGGACCAGGTTTCCGTGCGACCAGCGGCGGTTGACGACGGTGCGGAAGGTGGTCCACGCGGACTTGTTGGAGCGCAGGGAGCGTCCGCCCAGCGCGTCCGCGAAGATCTTCGCGCACCGCTCGACGGACTCCTGCTCGTCGAGGTCCGCGAAGCCGGCGGTCTGCCACACCTCTTCGCGCATCTCGACGATGACGGTGGAGGCGTCGGCCGCGTAGGGATAGCCATGCAGCTGCATCACGCCGTGCTCGGTCTCGGCGATCTCGAAGCGGAAGGAGTCGAAGGCGAAGTCGGCGGCGAGCCAGATGTAGCGGCAGCGGTGCGCTTCGATACGGGGGCCGAACACCTCCGCGTACGCCGCGCGCGTGAGGCTGTGCACACCGTCGGCGGCGACGACGAGGTCGTACGCCGTCATCAGCTCGGACACCGGCGGGGCCTCGGCCTGGAAGCGCAGCTCGACGCCGAGGGAGCGGCAGCGTTCGTGCAGGATCTCCAGGAGCCTGCGCCGTCCGAGCGCCGCGAAGCCGTGGCCGCCGGAGGTGTGGCGCACTCCCCGGTGCACGATGTCGATGTCGTCCCAGCGCACGAACTCGTCCTGCAGCGCCGCGTACACGACCGGGTCGGCGTGCTCGATGCCGCCGAGCGTCTCGTCGGAGAGTACGACGCCGAAGCCGAAGGTGTCGTCGGGGGCGTTGCGCTCCCAGACCGTGATCTCGCGGGCCGGGTCGAGGCGCTTGAGGAGAGCGGCGGCGTACAGGCCTCCGGGGCCACCACCGACGACGGCGACCCGCAGAGGCAGCCGCGGCAGCGCCCCGGCACCGTCCGGCACCCACGCACCCTCCGGCACCCGCGCACCGTCCGACACCCGCGAATCCTCTGGCAGTCGCGCACCGTCCGGCAGTCGTGCACCCTCCGGCACCCGCGAACCCTCCGGCAGTCGTGCACCCTCCGGCACCCGCGAACCCTCCGGCAGTCGCGCACCGTCCGGCACCCGCGAACCGTCCGGCAAACGCGCACCCTCCGGCACCCGCGCACCCTCCCGCACCCGCGCACCCTCCGGCAAACGCGCACCCTCCGGCCACCGCCCGCCATCCTGCGGCCATGCGCCCTCTGACACCGGCCCGCCCGGCAACGGCCCGCTCTCGGCTACCGGCCCAGCCCCTGGCAACCGCCCGCCGTCCCGCGCCCACCCGCCCGCTGTGGCCTGCCGCCCCTGCACGACAGCCGACACCGCAGCGACACCCGCCGACAGCGCGCCCGCGCCCTCCGACACCCGCCCGTCCAACGGCACCCGCACGCCCGCTGCCGCCACCCGCCCCTGCACGATCGCCGGCACCGGGGCGTCATTCTCCGCCGACACCAGCCCCCGGGCCGCCGGCACCGGGGCGTCATCCTCCGCCGACACCAGCCCCCGGCCCGTCGGCACCGGTGCCCCGCTCGTCGCCGCCACGGCTATCGCCCCCGCCACTTCGGCGGCCGCTTCTCCGTGAACGCCGCGTGGAACTCGGCGTAGTCCTCGCCGTTCATCAGCAGGGCCTGGGTCGAGGCGTCCAGTTCGACGGAGGCGGCGAGTGGCATGTCGAGTTCGGCGGTGAGCAGGGCCTTCGTCTGGGCGTACGCGAGGGCCGGGCCGTCGGCCAGTCGGCGGGCCAGCGCGTGGGCGGCCTCGTCGGCGCGGCCCTCGTCGGTCAGCTCGCTGATCAGGCCGATCCGCTCGGCCTCGGGGGCGCGCACCGGCTCGCCGAGCATCAGCAGCCGGGTCGCGTGGCCGAGCCCGACGACCCGGGGCAGCAGATAGGCCGCGCCCATGTCTCCGCCGGACAGACCGACGCGGGTGAAGAGGAAGGCGAAGCGGGCCGAAGGGTCGGCGACGCGGAAGTCGGCGGCCAACGCCAGCACCGCGCCCGCGCCCGCCGCCACCCCGTGCACCGCCGCGATCACCGGGAACGGGCATTCACGTACGGCCCGTACGACCTGCCCCGTCATCCGGTTGAAGTCGAGGAGCTGGGCGGTGTCCATGGCGAGGGTCGCCCCGATGATCTCGTCGACATCGCCGCCTGAGCAGAAGCCGCGGCCCTCGCCGGCCAGCACCAGGGCGCGTACGGACCTCTCGCGGGACAGTTGAGCGAGCAGGTCGCGCAGGTCGGCGTAGGCGCCGAAGGTGAGCGCGTTGAGTTTCTCGGGGCGGGCCAGGGTGACCGTGGCGACCCCGTCGGCGACCTCGTACCTGAGGTGCTGCCAGTCGGGGGTGCGGGCGGCGGAGCCGGTGAAGGGACTCATGACGTGCGGCCTCCTCGGGCGGGGGCGGCGCTCTGCGGCTACTCCATGAAGCTATCACCTATCTGTGACTACCGTCACGAGCACGCGATAGAGCTGTCGCGAAGTGTCCGTTCCCCCGTCACCGAGTCACGGATCGTCGATAGCAGCGTAACGACGGGAGCGCGGCGCGCGAGGCCGGTCGTCGACCTGGGTAAGCAGCCGTATACCGGGGCGAACGTCCCGGAAGAACACCCGCCGAAGTCCTGACAAAAGCCCGCCGAGCGACTCTGCCGGACGGCGCCGTACCATTCCTAAGGTTGAAAGCAGGACAGCCTGCTCCATGAACGGACCCACGTTGCACGACACCCCAGCCCCCGCCTCCTGGCGCATCGCACTGCCGCACACCGTCGCGGCCGTGCCCGTCGCCCGTGCCCTGGTCCGTACGGCGCTCGCCGAGCTGGAGCACGCGGCCGACAGCGACACCGCGGAACTTCTCACGGCGGAGCTGGTCGCCAACGCCGTGGAGCACACCGCGGGCCGCGGCCCGATAGAGCTGGTCGTGGAGCTGATGCCGACCGGCTGCAAGGTCGAGGTGCACGACCCTGACCCTGCGCCGCCCGGCAACCTCACGCTCCCCCACCCGGCCGGCCCGCCCGACCCCTGGCAGGAGCACGGGCGCGGCCTCCTGCTGATCCGCACCCTGAGCTCGTCCTGCGGTCACCGCCCCACCGACTCCGGCAAGGCGGTCTGGTTCAGACTGCCTGTGGTACCCGCTCAGCGGCGGCCGTCGTAACGGCGGCCAGCCGGGAGTTGCGGCGCCCGTAGAGGACGTACACCAGGAATCCGGCCGCGAGGAAGCAGGCGAACTGGATCCAGGTCGCCCAGCCCGTCTCGTACATCAGATACAGACAGCAGCCCACGCCGAGCACCGGTACGACGGGATAGAGCGGCACCCGGAAGGTGCGCGCCAGACCCGGCTCCCGGCGGCGCAGCGCGATCACCGCGACATTGACGGCGGCCATCACGGCGAGCGTGCCGATGGTGCACAGGTTGACCACGGCGTCCAGGGACGCGAAGGCCGCCGGGACCGCGAAGACGACCGCCACGATCAGCGTGCCCGCGACCGGCGTGGACGTCCTGGGCGAGACCTTCTCGAAGACGCGCGGGACCAGTCCGTCACGGGACATCGACATCAGGATGCGACTCTGGCCGTACATCACCGCGAGGACGACCGAGGCGATGGCGACGACCGCGCCGAAGGCGATGACCCCGCCGCCCACGGTGGAGCCGGTGACCTCGTTGACGACGTAGGACAGCGCGGCGGGCTGACCCCCGACCTTGTCTCCGCCGATCGCGCCGATCGCGGCCAGGGCCACGGCGCAGTACAGCAGCGTGACCAGGCCGATGCACACCAGGATGGCGATGGGGATGTTGCGGCGCGGGTTCTTGGCCTCCTCGCCGGCCGTGGTAATCGCGTCGAAGCCGATGTACGAGAAGAACGCGGCCGTGGTGCCCGCGCCGATGCCGCCGAGTCCGGCCGGCGAGAACGGCGTCAGGTTGCCGTCCTTGAAGGCGCTGAACCCGATCGCGCAGAAGAGCACGAGGACGACGAGCTTGAGGACCGCCATGGCGGCGGTCGCGCGGGCACTCTCGCGCACACCGCGCACCAGCAGGATCGAGGCCAGGGCGATCACGACGACCGCGGGAAGGTTGACGATTCCGCCGTCGGACGGGCCCGAGGAGAGCGCGGCGGGCAGCTGGAGGCCCATGAGGCTGTCGAGCAGCTCATTCACGTACTGGCTCCAGCCGACCGCCACGGCAGACACCGAGACGCCGTACTCCAGGAGCAGACACCAGCCGACCAGGAAGGCGGTGCTCTCGCCGAGTCCCGCGTAGGCGAAGGAGTACGAGGATCCGGAGACCGGGATCGCGCCGCCCAGCTCCGCGAACGAGAACGCGGTGAGGACGCAGGTGATCGCGGCGAGGATGAAGGAGACGACCACGGCGGGTCCGGCCTGGGCGACCGAGTCGGACAGACCGACGAAGATTCCGGTGCCGACGATCGCGCCGACACCGAAGCAGATGAGCTGGAAGAGGCCCATCGTGCGCTTGAGTCCGTTGCCTTCGAGGTCGGCGCCGGATTCGGCGATCAGCGACGCCGGGGACTTGATACGGGGAGCGGGCATGCGGGGTGGTGCTCGTTTCTGGTGGTGCGGGTGCGACGGGGTGTGTCGCGCGACGTGCTCCGGAAGGGGTGGTTCCGGGCCGCCGGTCAGGATAAGGCCTGCTGGGGCGGAGGTCGGCCGGCGTGGCTGGTACGCCGGTCAGGCCAGGGTGGCGACCAGGATCGCCTTGATGGTGTGCAGCCGGTTCTCCGCCTCGTCGAAGACGACCGAGTGCGCGGACTCGAAGACCTCGTCGGTGACCTCGAGGGAGTCGAGTCCGTGGGTGTCGTGGATCTCGCGGCCGACCTTCGTGCCCAGGTCGTGGAAGGCCGGGAGGCAGTGCAGGAACTTGACGTCGGGGTTGCCGGTGGCGCGCAGCACGTCCATGGTGACGGCGTACGGGGACAGGGCGCCGATGCGTTCGTCCCACACCTCCTTGGGCTCCCCCATGGACACCCAGACGTCGGTCGCGACGAAGTCGGCGCCGAGGACGCCCTCGGTGACGTTCTCGGTGAGCGTGATGCGGCCGCCGCTGTTGTCCGCCAGCTTGCGGGCCTGGGTGACGATGTCGTCGGCGGGCCAGTAGCTCTGCGGGGCGACGATGCGGACGTCCATGCCGAGCAGCGCGCCGGTGATCAGATACGAGTTGCCCATGTTGAAGCGGGCGTCACCGAGGTAGGCGAAGGCGATCTCGCCGAGCGGCTTGGCGCTGTGCTCGGTCATCGTGAGCACGTCGGCGAGCACCTGGGTGGGGTGCCAGTCGTCGGTCAGCCCGTTGTAGACCGGCACTCCTGCGTACCCGGCCAGCTCCTCGACGGAGGCCTGGCTGTCGCCCCGGTACTCGATCGCGTCGAACATCCGGCCGAGGACGCGCGCGGTGTCCTTCACGGACTCCTTATGGCCTATCTGCGAGCCGGACGGGTCCAGATACGTCGTCGAGGCACCCTGGTCGGCCGCCGCGACCTCGAACGCGCAGCGCGTACGCGTCGAGGTCTTCTCGAAGATCAGCGCGATGTTCCTGCCCCGCAGGTACGGCGTCTCGGTCCCGGCCTTCTTCGCCGCCTTCAGCTCGGCGGCCAACTCGATCAGACCGCGGAACTCCTCTTTCGTGAAGTCCAGCTCCTTGAGGAAGTGGCGGCCGGCGAGGGCGGTCGGGACTGTCGCCATGGGGGCGCTCCAGGGTTACGTGGACGAGGACCGTGGAATTCTATACGACACATAGAATTTCTATACGGAGACTATACGGCCTCCCGTTCGACCGGACAGCTCATACAGCGCGGCCCGCCCCTCCCCCGCCCCAGCTCACTCCCCGGGATCTCGATGACCTCGATGCCCTGCTTGCGCAGATGGGTGTTGGTGGTGGAGTTGCGCTCATAGGCGATGACGACGCCCGGCTCGACGGCCAGGACATTGCAGCCGTCGTCCCACTGCTCGCGCTCGGCGGCGTGGACGTCCTGGGTGGCGGTCAGGACGCGGATCTCGCTGAGCCCGAGCGAGGCGGCGATCGCGCGGTGCATGTGCTCCGGGGGATGATCGGTGACCTTGAGTTCCTTGTCCCCGGAGCCCGGTTCGATGGTGTAGGAGCGGAGCATGCCGAGCCCCGCGTACTGCGTGAAGATGTCGCCGTCCACCATCGTCATCACCGTGTCGAGGTGCATCAGGGCCCGCCGCTTGGGCATGTCGAGCGCCACGATGGTGCGCGCCGAGCCCGCCGCGAACAGCTTGTACGCGAGCATCTCGACGGCCTGGGGCGTCGTCCGCTCGCTCATGCCGATGAGCACCGCGCCGTTGCCGATGACCAGGACGTCCCCGCCCTCGATGGTGGACGGGTAGTCCACCTGCCCCTCCGACCAGAGGTTGAAGAGCTCGTCGCGGAAGAGCGGATGGTGTCGGTAGATCGCCTCGAAGTGCACGGTCTCGCGCTGGCGGGCCGGCCAGCGCATGGCGTTGATGGAGACTCCGTCGTAGATCCAGGCGGAGGTGTCCCGGGTGAAAAGGTGGTTGGGCAGCGGCCGGAGCAGGAAGTCGTCGAGGTCCATGACATGGAAGCGCACGGAGGTCGGCTCCGGGTGTGCCTCGAGGAATTCGCGCTTGGTCATGCCGCCGACCAGCGCCTCGGCCAGTTCGGCGGCGGGCAGGGTCTCGAAGGCGGCCCGCAGGTGGTCGGTGGCGAGCGGCCCGTACTCCTTCTCGTCGAAGACCTGGTCCAGGACCAGCGATCTGGCCGCCTGGATCTCCAGGGCCTCGGTGAGCAGGTCGCCGAAGAGGTGGACGGTGACCCCGCGGTCGCGCAGTACGTCGGCGAACCCGTCATGCTCCGCGCGTGCCCGGCGCACCCACAGCACGTCGTCGAAGAGCAGGGCGTCCTTGTTGCTGGGGGTGAGCCTTTTGAGCTCGAGGTCCGGCCGGTGCAGGATGACGCGGCGCAGCCGCCCGGCCTCGGAGTCGACATGGAATCCCATGCCTCCATCCTGACCATCCGGACGCGCGTTCACCCGCCGATCGTCCGAGCCCGCGCCGCATTAATTTCGTCCCCTTGACGATAAGTGCACCAAGGCGTTATCGTCTTTCTGACGACAATGACGACGAAGGGCCGCCTGGACCACCCGGCGGCGAGGGGGTACTCATGGCCGACATCACCCGGCGTCTCGGCCGGCGCCATCTGCGCGGGGCGCCCACCGCCCACGTCCGCCACCACAAGTCAGGACGCCTGGTGCACGACGGGCCCGGACTCAGCTTCTGGTACCGCTCGCTGACCGCCGCGCTCTCCGAAGTCCCGGTCGACGACCGCGAGTTGGCGATGACCTTCCACGCCCGTACGTCCGACTTCCAGGACGTCGCGGTCCAGGCGACCGTCACCTACCGCATCAGCGATCCCGCGCTCGCGGCCGCACGCCTCGACTTCTCCATCGACCCCGACACCGGCGCCTGGCGCGGCACGCCGCTCGAACAGCTGGGGTCGCTGCTGACCGAGACGGCCCAGCAGCACGCGCTGGACGTGCTGGCCCGTACCTCACTGGCCTCGGCCCTGGTCGACGGCGTCGCGGCGGTACGGGAACGGATCGCGGGGGGCCTCGCCGCCGAACCCCGGCTGCCCGCGACCGGCATCGAGGTGGTGACCGTACGGGTCGTCGCCCTGCGCCCGGAGCCGGAGGTGGAGCGGGCGCTGCGCACCCCCGCCCGCGAGCAGATCCAGCAGGACGCGGACAAGGCGACGTACGAACGGCGTGCCGTCGCCGTCGAGCGGGAGCGCGCCATCGCGGAGAACGAACTCGCCAGCCAGATCGAACTCGCCCGGCGCGAAGAGCAGCTGGTCGACCAGCGGGGCACGAACGCGCGCCGCGAGGCCGAGGAGCACGCGGCGGCGGACGCGGTACGGGCCGGGGCGGAGGCGGCGCGCACGGTGCGCCTGGCGGAGGCGGAGGCCACCCGGTCGCTGCGGCTCGCCGAGGCGGAAGCCACCCGTAAGGTGCGGCTCGCCGGGGCCGATGCGCGGGCCGAGCGGGAGGTCGGTGCGGCACGGGCCGAGGCGCAGGCCGCCTGGCTGCGGGTGCACGGAGAGGTCGACGTCGCCACGCTGCACGCCCTGACGGGCACGCGGCTCGCGGAGAACCTGCCGCGGATCGAGAGCGTGACGGTGTCGCCGGACGTCCTGACCGGGCTGCTCGCCAGGCTGGGCAACGGGGCCGCGGGGGAGCCGGCGTGAGCCTCGCTCCCCGGGTCGTCCTCGTCCATCGCACCACCGAGTACGAGGAGTTGGTGGCCCGGCACGGGACGCACGGGCAGGCGGCGTTCTTCCTCTCCTCCCGGGGGCGGGACATCGAGGAGGTGGCCGAGCGGCACCGGCGGGCGCGGGAGGCGCTGACCGAGGTGGTGTCGGCGATTCCCCTGACCTGGCGTCAGGCTCGGGTGGAGCGAGCCGACTTGGACCGTTTCCTGTTCGCACCTGAGGACGTGGTCGTCGTGGTCGGGCAGGACGGTCTTGTCGCGAACGTGGCCAAGTACCTGACGGGACAGCCCGTCGTCGGCATCGACACCGACCCTGGGCGCAATCCGGGGGTGCTGGTGCGCCACCGCGCCAGGGACGCGGGGGCGCTGCTCGCCTCGGCGCACGGCGGCCGGGCCGACGAGCTGACCATGGTCGAGGCGGTCGCGGACGACACGCAACGGCTGGTCGCGCTCAACGAGATCTATCTGGGAGCCGCGGGCCATCAGACGGCCCGCTATCGGCTGGGGCTCGACGAGTACGGGGGTGCCGTCGAGCCCCAGGCCTCCTCCGGGGTCCTGGTCGGCACCGGAACGGGGGCCAGCGGCTGGCTCCGCTCGGTGTGGCAGGAGCGGGGCGGCGCGCTGCCCTTGCCCGGTCCCACGGACGAAATCCTGCTCTGGTTCGTCCGCGAGGCCTGGCCGTCGCCGGCCACGGGCACCTCGCTCGTGGCCGGCCGGCTCACCGCGTCCGGCCGGCTGTCCCTCACCGTGGAGTCGGACCGGCTCATCGCCTTCGGGGACGGGATGGAAGGGGACGCGGTGGAACTGATGTGGGGGCAGACGGTGCGGGTGGGGGTGGCGGGGATTCGGTTGCGGTTGGTGGGGTGAGGGGCGAAGAGCCCTACAGGCGGGGGTCCACCGGTTCCGACTCCAGGGCCAGGACGCCGAAGACCGCCTCGTGGACCCGCCACAGCGGCTCGCCCTCCGCGAGCCGGTCCAGGGCCTCCAGGCCCAGCGCGTACTCCCGGATCGCCAGCGACCGCTTGTGGTTGAGGAAACGGCCGCGCAGACGGGCGAGGTTCTCGGGACGGGTGTACTCCGGCCCATAGATGATCCGCAGGTACTCGCGCCCCCGGCACTTGATGCCGGGCTGCACCAGCCGCCCCTTCTGTCCGCGTACGACCGCACCGACCGGCTTGACGACCATCCCCTCGCCGCCCCGCCCGGTCATCTCCAGCCACCAGTCCACGCCCGCCCGTACCGACTCGGGGTCGCCCGTGTCGACGTACAGCCGTCGTGTGGTCTGCAGCAGCCCGCTCCCGTCGTGCTCGACGAGCCGGTCGATCAGCGCGAGCTGCTCGTCGTGCGGCACGCCGGCGAGACTGCGGCCCTGGACGGCAAGGATCTGGAAGGGCGCGAGGCGCACCCCCTCCAGGCCGTCCGTCGTCCAGCAATACCGCCGGTACGCGTCCGTGAACGAGGCCGCGTCCGCTGCCCGTTCGCGCTGCCGCACCAGCAGCTCCGCCACGTCGACACCCCGCGCCGCCGCTCCCTCCAGCGCGGTCAGCGCCCCCGGGAAAGCGGCGCCGGACGCGGCGCCGACCGCCGCGTACTGACTGCGCAGCAACCCGGACGTCTTCAGCGACCACGGCATGAGCTCCGCGTCCAGCAGCAGCCAGTCCGTCTCCAGCTCGTCCCACAGCCCCGCCTCGGTCACGGCGGCCCGCACCCGCCCGAGGATCTCCTCGGTGACGGCCGCGTCGTCGAAGAACGGACGACCGGTACGCGTGTACAGCGCACCCGTGGGTCCCGCCCCCACTCCGAACCGCTCGCGCGCCGCCGCCGCGTCCCGGCAGACCAGCGCCACGGCCCGCGAGCCCATGTGCTTCTCCTCGCACACGACCCGCGCGACCCCGTCCTCCCGGTACTGCGCGAAGGCCTCCGCCGGGTGTTCCAAGTAGCCCTCGATGTGCGAGGTAGCGGTGGGCGCCATGGTCGGCGGCAGGTATGGGAGCAGCCTCGGGTCCACCGCGAAGCGGCTCATGACCTCCAGGGCCGCCGCCGCGTTCTCCTCGCGCACCGACACCCGGCCGGCGTGCCGGGTCTCGATGGACCTTCGGCCCTGCACGTCCGCCAGGTCCAGCGGACGGCCCTCGTGTCCACCGGGCGCCTCGGTGGCCAGCGGCTTGGCGGGCTCGTACCAGACCCGCTCGGCGGGTACGTCGACGAGCTCGCGCTCCGGCCAGCGCAGCGCGGTGAGCTTGCCGCCGAAGACGGCACCGGTGTCGAGGCAGATGGTGTTGTTCAGCCAGGTGGCCGTGGGAACGGGTGTGTGGCCGTACACCACCGCCGCGCGGCCCCGGTAGTCCTCCGCCCACGGGTAGCGAACCGGCAGCCCGAACTCGTCCGTCTCCCCCGTCGTGTCGCCGTACAGCGCGTGCGAGCGCACCCGGCCCGAGGTACGGCCGTGGTACTTCTCGGGCAGACCCGCGTGACAGACGATCAGCCGCCCGCCGTCGAGGACGTAGTGACTGACCAGTCCGTCGACGAACTCCCGCACGGAAGCCCGGAACTCGTCGCTCTCCCCCTCCAACTGCTCGATGGTCTCGGCGAGTCCGTGGGTGTGCTGGACCTTGCGGCCCTTGAGGTGGCGGCCGAGCTTGTTCTCGTGGTTTCCGGGCACGCACAGGGCGTTGCCGGACGCGACCATGGACATCACGCGGCGCAGGACGCCGGGCGTGTCCGGGCCGCGGTCGACGAGGTCGCCGACGAAGACGGCCGTACGGCCTTCGGGGTGTGCCCCGTCGACGTACCCGAGCTTGCCCAGCAGGGTCTCGAGCTCCGAGACGCAGCCGTGGATGTCGCCGACGATGTCGAACGGACCGGTCAGGTGGGTCAGGTCGTTGAACCGCTTCTCCGTCCTGACCTCGGCGCCCGCTATCTCCTCCACGCCCCGCAGGACATGCACCTTCCGGAAACCCTCGCGCTCCAAGTGGCGCAGGGAACGGCGCAGTTCGCGGATGTGCCGCTGGATGACGCGGCGCGGCATGTCGGCGCGGTCGGTGCGTGCGGCGTTGCGTTCGGCGCACACCTCCTCGGGCACGTCGAGCACGATCGCGATGGGCAGCACGTCGTACTTCCTGGCGAGTTCGACCAGCTGGCGGCGGCTGTCCTGCTGGACGCTCGTGGCGTCGACGACGGTCCGGCGACCGGCCGCGAGGCGCTTGCCCGCGATGTAGTGCAGTACGTCGAAGGCGTCGCCGCTGGCGCTCTGGTCGTTCTCGTCGTCGGCGACCAGGCCGCGGCAGAAGTCGCTGGAGAGGACCTCGGTCGGCTTGAAGTGCGCGCGGGCGAAGGTCGACTTGCCGGAGCCCGACGCGCCGATCAGGACCACGAGGGAGAGGTCGGTGACGGGCAGGACGCGCCCCTGGATGGTGTCGTCGCTGCTTGTCATGCGGCCTTCTCCTCCTTCGCGGTCAGCGTGAACACGGCCATCTGTGTGGGCGGCCCCACCTCGGGGTCCTCGGGACCGACGGGCGTGAAGTCCGCGTCGTAACCGTGCCGTTGGGCGACCTGCCGGGCCCACGCCCGGAACTCCTCCCGCGTCCACTCGAAGCGGTGGTCGCCGTGCCGGGAGTGTCCGGCGGCGAGGGTCTCCCAGCGGACGTTGTACTCGACGTTCGGTGTCGTCACGAGGACGGTCCTCGGGCGTGCGGAGCCGAACACCGCGTACTCCAGGGCCGGCAGCCGGGGCAGGTCGAGGTGCTCGATGACCTCGCTGAGCACGGCGGCGTCGTAGCCCTTGAGCCTGGTGTCGGTGTAGGCGAGCGAACCCTGGAAGAGCTGGACGCGCGCGGCCTGCCGCTCGCCCATCCGGTCCAGCTTGAGCCGCCGCGAGGCGATGGTGAGCGCGCGCATCGACACGTCGACGCCGACGATCTCGGTGAACGCGGTGTCCTCGAGCAGCGCCTGCACCAACTGGCCCTGCCCGCAGCCGAGATCGAGGACACGTGCCGCACCGGACGCCTTCAGCGCGGCGAGAATCGCGTCCCGCCGCCGCACGGCGAGCGGTACGGGCTTCTCCTCCGTGTCCGTCTCCTCGTCGACCGCGTTGTCGATCTCCTCGACCTCGGTGTCGTCGGCCTCCGCGAGCCGTACGAGCTCCAGCCGCTCCATCGCCTCCCGGGTCAGCGACCAGCGGCGCGAGAGATACCGGCTGGTGATCAGCTTCTGCTCGGGGTGGTCCGGCAGCCACCCCTCACCCGCCCTCAGCAGTTTGTCGACCTCGTCGGAGGAGACCCAGCAGTGCTTGGCGTCGTCGAGCACGGGGAGCAGTACGTACAGGTGGCGCAGGGCCTCGGCGAGCGTCAGCCCCTCCGCCGCCAGTTCCAGGCGTACATAGCGGGAGTCGCCCCACTCGGGAAAGTGCTCGTCCAACGCCACGGCCTCGACCGTCACCGTCCATCCCAGCGGCTCGAAGAGCCCCCGTACGAGGTCGGCGCCGCCCCGGGCGGGCAGCGCCGGCACCTCGATGCTGAGGGGCAGCGGCCGTGCGGGCAGGTCGGGCTTCGCGGCGCACTGGCCCTTCATCGCGCTGGAGAACACGCCGCTCAGCGCCACGGCGAGCAGTGAGGAGGCCGCGTACGGGCGGTCGTTGACGTACTGCGCGAGCGCGGCGTCGGGCGCGCCGCCACGGCCCTTGCCCTTGCCCCGCCGCACCAGCGCCACCGCGTCGACCTCGAGCAGCAGCGCGGCCGTGCACCGCTCGACGGACGCCTCCGGGTAGAGGACGTGCGCCGTGCCGTAGGAGGTGGAGAACGCCTGCGCCTTGTCGGGATGCTTGTGCAGCAGAAAGCCGAGGTCGGTCGCGGGGCGCTCCGGAGTACCGGTGGTACTGATCGTCAGAAACACGGTGGTCTGCCTCGAAACATCTTCTGAACTGCGGGAACACGGCGGGCGCCGGTTGCTTCGGCGGCGCCCGCACAGCGTACGGCGAACATCGCGGGCGGACCCTGGAATTTTCGGCGCCTTGATTCCTGGCGGGACTGGTGTGCCAGCGGTTCACCGTGGGGCGGCAATTGCGACCGGTGCATGATGGATACATGGATCTTCGAGTCTTCACAGAACCGCAGCAAGGCGCGACCTACGAGACGCTGCTCCGCGTCGCCAAGGCCGCCGAAGACCTCAATTACTCAGCCTTCTTCCGCTCGGATCACTACGTGCACATGGGCTCTGGGGACGGGCTCCCGGGGCCGACGGACGCCTGGATCACGCTGGCCGGTATCGCCCGCGAGACCAGCCGGATCCGCCTCGGCACGCTCATGACCGCGGCCACCTTCCGCCTCCCCGGTGTGCTGGCCATTCAGGTCGCGCAGGTCGACCAGATGTCGGGCGGACGCGTGGAGCTCGGTCTCGGCGCCGGGTGGTACGAGGCCGAGCACGAGGCGTACGGCATTCCGTTCCCGAAGGAGAAGTTCGGCCGGCTGGAAGAACAGCTCGCCGTCGTCACCGGTCTGTGGGCCACGCCGGTCGGCGAGCGGTTCACCTTCGACGGGAAGTACTACCAGCTCAAGGACTCGCCCGCGCTGCCCAAGCCCGCCCAGTCGAAGGTACCCGTCCTGGTCGGCGGTCACGGTGCCCGGCGGACCCCGGCGCTCGCGGCGCGGTACGCCGACGAGTTCAACATCCCCTTCGCGTCCGTCGCGGACACGCAGCAGCAGTTCGCCCGGGTGCGCGAGGCCGCCGAGCAGGCCGGGCGCCAGGGCGACGAGTTGGTGTACTCCAACGCGCTGGTGGCCTGCGTCGGGCGGACCGACGTCGAGGTGAAGCGGCGGGCGGACGCCATCGGACGGGATGTCGAGGAGCTGAAGGCGAACGGGCTCGCGGGGTCGCCCGCGGAGGTCGTCGAGAAGATCGCCCGGTATCAGGCCGTCGGATCACAGCGCATGTATCTCCAGGTGCTGGACCTCGGCGACCTGGACCAGCTGGAGCTGATCGCGTCCGAGGTGATGCCGCAGCTGGGCTGAGCGGCGGGGCTTCGCCGGGCGGCTTCGTCGGTGCTGCGAAGGCCGACGTCGCCTGGCCGAGCTCCGGCGGTTTCCCCCCTCCCCTCCCCCTCCGCCCGTCCCGTATCCGGGGGCCGCGCCCCAAGATCCCCGCATCGCGCTTCGCGCTCGCCCTCAAACACCGGACGGGCTGAACCGGCCGGGGCTGAGAAGCGGGCGCCGGTCCCTATCCCGGGGTCGGATGCCGGTCCCTATCCCGGGGTCGGGTCTCGTTCCTTCAGTCTCTTCTCGTCCCGTACTGCGAGGCGTCTCAGCATTTCCAGGACCCGGTCCCGGGACTCGTCCGCCGCGTCGATGGCTTCCATGCACTGCCAGTACGTGCCCTCGTCGTGCGCCGCGCAGGCGATGGCGACGAGGGCCATGCCGACCTCGCCGAGGAGGCCACCGAGGCAGAGGAGTGCCTCTCGGGCGTCGCCCAACTCGGTGAGCTGGGCGGCACGTAAGGACCTGACGTCGAGTGCGGGGGCGTCGAGGACGCCGCAGCCCCGGCCCGCCAGCTCGGTCAGGCCGAGGGCCTCGCCCCGGAGTTCAGGAGGTCCGGAGACGGCGAAGCGACTGCCGATCGCCTGTGCCAGGGCCTGTGCCTGCCACGCTTCCGCCATCACCTCCGGGGTGTCTCCGCCCTCCGCCAGGGCACGCCTGCTCGCCACGATGAGCCGCACCGCGTCCATGCGCTGCCCCCGTCTGTCCTGACGTGCTCGTCGCACGTCCGCCCGCACTCCCTTGTTCACTACCCAGAGTGAAGGCCGCTGAGACGGAAAGCCAGAGGAAGCCCGAAATCTGTGGACACGGAGATGAGTGTGGATAACTCCATGACTCCGGAGAGTGATGAACGCCCTCGCCCGCGAGGCGCCGGACGGCTTCCGGTGCCTGTCACGGACCCTCCGGCGCCGGGAACCTCCGCTCGTTCCGGTCGATCTTCGCGTCGAGCGCCGCGAGCGGGTCGATGCCGAGCACCTCGCAGAGCTGGAGCAGATACGCCAGGACGTCCGCGACCTCGTCGGTGACACGGTGCGCGGTGTCCGGGTCGTCCATGACGCGGGCCGACTCCTCGGGGGTCAACCACTGGAAGATCTCCACGAGTTCGGACGCCTCCACGCTCAGCGCCGCGACCAGGTTCTTGGGGGTGTGGTACGGCTGCCAGTTCCGCGCCGCCGCGAACGCGGCCAGTCGGCGCTGCAGCTTCGCTACGTCCAGTTCTGTCACGGCTCAAGGTCTACCACCGCGATCCCGGGCACCCCGAAGGCCCAGGAGGGGTCGCTCACCGCGCCCACCAGCCGGATGTGCCCGCGTTCGCACATCCGCGCCGCCAGCCGTACCAGCTCCCCCGCCTGCCGGGCGTCCAAGCGGCGGTCGAAGCCGTCGGCCAGGACCGTGAGCGTCTGAAGGGCCGCGGGGACCTCCCCGGCCTGGTCGACCTCCAGCACGCCGGGCCCGGTGAGCAGCACCAGCGCCAACGCCAGATACCGCAATTCGCCGTCCCCGAGCAGACCCAGCGGCGTACGGACGCCGTTGCCGCGGTCGAGGAGCGCGCGGATCGTGCCGTCGCCGAGCAGTTCGGCCAGTACGTCCGTGACCGGGCCCGCGCATCCGGCGCGGACCGCCGCGACCAGGTGCCCGTAGCGGTGGACGCACTCCGACCGGGTGCGCCACAGCACCTCGGCGAGGTTGCCGCAGCCCCGCAGCAGCCGGCCCGCGCCGACCGGGGCGGGGGCGCGCATGCGTCGCGGGCTGGGATCGCAGGCGTAGACGGAGCGCAGGGCGAGCACCATCTGTTCCGCGGCGGCGAGGACCTGGCGCTCGCCGTCCGTCCGGCCCGCGACGCGCAGTGGCACAAGGGCCGTGCCGAGGCGGTCGTCGGGGAGCGGACACCGGGTCACCGCGGAGGAGCCGGCCGTGCGCCAGGCCGCCTGGACGAAGGGGCGGCCCGGGTCGCGCAGCGCCGTCTCCAGCAGGGTCTGTCCGCCCGCCGTCAACCGTTCGCCCACGATGCGCAGTTGGGGCTCGGCCTGTACGGCGATGTCGAGCCGTACGGGGCCCTCCGGGCCGTCCACCGTGCAGCCGATGCGGAAGCCGCGCCGCCGCTGGGCGTCCGGGCGCGCCCGTTCGGGCACACAGGCGACCGGGTCGGGGAACACCTCCGCGAGTTCACCGCCGCCACCGAGCCGCGCCAGCGCCTCGTACGCCCTGAGGGCGGTGGTCTTGCCGCTACCGCTGGGACCGCTGACGAGGGTGAGCGGTCCGAGCGGAAGGCGGACGCGGCGGTGGGTGGCGAAGGCGGCGAGCCGCAGCTCGGTGACGCCCGGACGGTCGGGGCGCGCCTCCGCCGCCGCGGGGGCCTCGGGGGATGACACGGTCATATCCGGACGGTAGGCCTACACCGCCAGAGGAACCGTTCCGCCCGGGGGACCTTCCTACGATCGAGGGATCCAGCCGCCCGGTTCGGGGCGCCGGAACCGTCGTACGACCGTCGCCACCCGGTTCCCGTACCGCAACCCGTCGCCGGGTTGCGTACCGGAACCACTCGTCCGGCCCCCGGCCTCCGTCGCGATCAGGCCCGGAACCCCCGCCCCCTCCAGATCAGGCCCCCGGAACCCCCGCCCCCTCCATCAGCCCCCGCACCTCGGTGCCCGGCGGCGTCAGCAGGAACACGTTCCGGTCGACTCGGTGCATGCCGCTCGCCAGGCCGAAGACCACTCCCGTGCTGAAGTCCAGTACGCGCTTGGCGACCTCGGTCTCCGCGCCGGTCAGGTCGAGGAGTACCGGGACCCCCGCCATCAGCGTCTCGGCGACATCGCGGGCGTCGGCGAAGACATTGACCCGCAGGACCACGAAGCGGCGCCGCGCCTCGGTCGCGGCCTCGGCTATCGACCGGTGGCCGACCGCCGACGGCCACGCGTCCCGGCCCCGCAACGGAACGACCTGGGCGAGCCCCTCCCACTGTTCGTCGGTGACGTCGTGGCTGTTCATCCGTCCACCCCGTCCTGGCTCGCACTCGGTATCTGCACCGGGCAATTCTTACGCATGGTCACCCGTTCGGCCCAACAGCGACACGGTCCGCAACGCGGCCAGGAGGGCGGCGACTACGGCAAACTGCTCATAGTCGACCAATCTCCCCGCCCTTCATCGCAATCGAGGCCCCGTCATGAGCCTGAGCATCCGCAATCAACTGCCCGGCACGGTCACCTCGGTCACCCCAGGTGAGGTGATGGCGACGGTGAAGGTCCGGCTCGACGGCGGCCAGGAGATCACCGCGGCCGTCACTCTGGAGGCCGTCGAGGAGCTGGGCCTGAGCGCCGGCTCCACGGTGCGCGCTCTGGTGAAGTCGACGGAAGTGTCCCTGGCCACCGGCCCGGTGAACGGAGTCAGCATCCGCAACCAGCTGCCGGGCACGGTCACCGGCGTCGTCACGGGGGGCGCCATGGCCCGGGTGAAGATCGAGGTGGCGGGCGGCGAACTGACCTCGGCGATCACCAAGGACGCGGTCGCGGAGCTCGGCCTGGACGCCGGTTCGCAGGTCGTGGCGCTCATCAAGTCCACCGAGGTGTCCCTCTCCAACGCGTGACAACACGCGCCCACAGAATGGACGGCCGCGCTTCTTACCCGCCTCACACCGGACTCTTCACGTCCAGTCGCGCGCCGCTCACCTGCGGGAATTACGGTCTGGAGCCGTGTACTTGGCAGAAACCAAGCCGTCGCCCACCGGTCGACAGGCCCCCTCGAAGGCCTCGCCCGATGCCGCGCCCGCGCAATGGCACCCGGACGAGGCGCCCGCCCAGTGGCACCGCGTACTGACGCTGCTCGCCGACGTCAGCCTCTTCATCGGTATGCGCCCGTTGTGGGCGCAGGCCGCGAGCCACCGTCTCGTCGTGGCCGCGGTCGTCTCGCTCTGCTATGCCTCGATCCTCGTCACGGGCGTGCTGACGCTGGTGGTACGCCGCGGCCGTACCCTCGCGCGGCTCGATCTGTGCATCCTCGTCACCGCGGTCGTGCTGGCCGCGTGCGGCTACGCGATGAACCACGTCGGCAGTGACGAGTCGGTCCTCACCACGCAGGCCGCCCATGAGTTCCTCGCCGGGCACCAGGTCTACGGGCGGCCCTGGCCGTGGCTCTTCGGTCACGGCGTCGCCCTCACCGGGACAATGGACGGCGGCTACGACTACACGTACGGCTATCCGCCGCTGTGCCTGATGCTCACCGCCCCTCTGCTGTGGATCGGCCACGGCGCCGCCGCCGCGGTGCTGGTCAGCGTCGGGGCCCTGGTCGTGGGCGCGATCGTGATGTGGCGGATGCTGCCGGTGCCGTGGCGCTCCGCGGCCACGCTGGTCTGCCTCGGCCTCGGTCTGCTGCCGGCGTACGCCCGGCTCGGCTATCCGGCGATCGTCGCCTGCGCCCTGCTCATCCCGGTGGTGGTGGGCTGGCCCCGGATGGGAAGCGGCGACCGGGGCGACTGGGTGCGGGCGGCGTGCCTGGGCGCGGCCTGCGCGGCCCAGCAACTGCCCTGGTTCCTCACGCCGTTCCTGCTGGCCGGGGTCTACGCCCTGCGCCGCGGTGACCTGGGACCGCGTGCTGCCGCTGTCGCCGTGGGCCGGATCGTCGGCGTGGCCGCCTCGACGTGGCTGCTGATCAACGCGTACTTCATCGTGAGCGAACCCCGCGCCTGGATGTCCGGTATCGCGCTTCCGCTCACCCAGAAGGCGAACGTGCACGGCCAGGGCCTGGTCGGCATCTCGCTGTACTTCACCGACGGCAGCGACCGGCTGGCCTGGTACTCGCACGCCAGTCTGCTGCTGGCCGCGGCCCTGCTGGGCCTCTTCGTGCTCTTCGTACGGCGGCTGGGGCCCGCGGCGACGATCCTGCCCTGGTGCGCGTTCTATGTGGCGACCCGTTCGCAGGACGGCTACTACCTGCTGATGACCCCGTTGTGGCTGGCCGCGGCCGTCACCGCGCCCTGGCAGTCCTTCGCCACCGCGTGGCAGCCCCGGCCGGCGTTCCTGCGCGGCCGGCACGGGCGCACGGCCAGGATCACCGCGGCCGTGCTGCTGCTGGCCCCCACCGCGGTGGCGGTGACCCTGGCGGTGACCGGCTCACCGCCCCTTCGTATGGACGTCGTCGGGGCGCGCCGGACCACCAGCGCCGTGACCGAACTCACCGTCCGGGTCACCAACTTGGGCGATGCGGCACTGAGCCCCCACTTCACCCTGACCACGGGCCAGGGCATGAGCCGCTACTGGTCCGTCGCGGCCGGCCCGGCCACGCTCCCCGGACATGGCTCGGCAAGCTACGAACTCCTGCCGCCCGACGGGAAGTTCATCCTCCCCCGCGCGGGCGTCCGCATCCGGGTACGGGCCGTGTCGGCGTCGCCGATGACCCTGTCGAGCACGGACGTCCACAGGTCGGCGCTCAGTCCCTGATTCCCTTCTATCCTCGGGACGGTGATGTCGGATTTCTCGGGTCGGGAAGGTGTCGCGTTCGTCGCGGGCGGCACCGGTGGTATCGGCGCGGCGATCGTACGGATACTGGCCGAGCGTGGCAGCGACGTGGTGTTCACGTATCGCGCCAACGAGACGGCTGCGGACGGGCTGCTCGGCGAGGTCAAGAAGTTCGGGCGTCGAGTACGGGCACTGCGCGTCGAGTTGGCCGATGAGTCCGCCTCGGCGACTGCCGTCACCGAGGCCGCCTCGTCGTTCGGCGCTCTCCACACGCTCGTGTACGCGGCGGGCCCGCACGTGCCGATGGTGCATCTGAGCGAGGTCACGCCGAGCCAGTACCGCGCCCAACTCGACGCGGACGCCGGGGCGTTCTTCAACCTGGTCCATCCCGCGCTGCCCCGGCTGCGGGAGAGCCGGGGCAGCATCGTCGCCGTCACCACCGTCGCCACTCGCCGCTTCCCCGTCCGCGACGGACTCTCGTCGGGCACGAAGGGCGCGGTCGAGGCGGTCGCCCGGGCGCTGGCCGCCGAGGAAGGGCGCTACGGCGTCCGCGTCAACTGCGTCGGCCCCGGCATGCTCACCGACGGCATCGCCTCGCGCCTGATCGCTTCCGGCGAACTCGACGAGACCGCGCTCGAGATCACCCGGCGCAACATCCCGCTGCGCCGCTTCGGTGCCGCGACGGACATCGCCGAGGCGGTCGCGTTCCTGGCCTCGGACCGCGCGGGGTTCATCACCGGGCAGGCCCTGGGGGTGGACGGGGGCTACAGCGTTTAGCGTTCAGGCTCGCGGCGTTCGCCAACCGCGCTCTCGCCGCGCCGGACACGGTGATCCGGCTGCCCGAGATCGGCATGGGGCTGATCCCGGGCGCCGGCGGCACGGCAAGCCTCCTGGTCCGCATCGGCCGGAAGCGGACCCCGTATCTCGCCCTGTCCGGCGAGCCGTTGACCGCCGGGGAGGCGCTCGCGTGGGGCCTCTTCGACGAGGTCACCGCAGCGCTCAGCGCCCGGAAGGTGAGCGTCACGTCCCGGTCCGGACAGGAGGCCGCCCCCTCCGGGCCGAGTGATCCGCTGGAGTCGCACAACGTTCCGCCGACAGCCGAGCCCAGGCTGTCACCGGCGAGAGATGGCGGGCGGGTTGGCGGGATCCGGCTATGCCGGGTCAGGCGTCGCGGAATCCGGCTTGGCCGGGGCAGGCTTGGCCGGGTCAGGCTTGGCCGGGTCAGGCCACGCGGAATCAGGCTTGGCCGGGTCAGGCCTCGTCGGGGCAGGCCTCGCGGGATCCGGCTTGGCCGGGTCAGGTATGGCGGTATCCGGCTTGGCCGGATCAGGCGTCCCGGCCCCGGCGGGAAGGTCGTCCGCCGGCCGGCGCACTCCCTGCGGCACATCCGCTCCCGGCGCCGCGCTCCGGGCGTACAGCCGGCGATGACGTACGCCCGCGGCAACGCCGTACACCCGCAGGCGCGTACGCCGCACACAACCCCGTATGCCGCCCCGCTCCCTCAGGCCCGCGCCCCCGCCTCATACGTCACGTCCACGTCCTCCGCCGAGTAGAAGTCGTCGACCATCCGGTGGAACAGCGTGGCGAGCTGCCGCAGTTCCTCGGGGGACCAGGACTTCAGGGCGACCTGCATGCCCCGAACACTCGCCTCTCGGACGCGGTCGATCGCCTCCCGGCCGGTCGGGGTGATCTCGATGCGCTGGGCGCGGCGGTCGTCCGGGTCCGGGACGCGCGTCACGTATCCGGCCTTCTGGAGTTGCTGCACCTGCCGGGTGACATGGGACGCCTCCACCGCCAGGCGGTTCGCCAGCTCACCCAGACGCATCGGCTCCGAATCGGCGATCTGCCGCAGCAGCGCCACGGCAGCGCGGTCCAGCGACACCCCTGCCAGCGCCATCAGGCGTTCGTGCTGGCGTACCCGGCTGGTCAGGTAGGAGATGCGGTTGAGGGCTCCCTCGATCTCCACGATGTCGGTCGTGGGGAGAGCGTCTCTCGGCGGTGTGGTGGGCATGTACCTAGTCTATCAGCTAATTGCCTAAGTCAAGTAAATGAACGATTAGTTTGCTTGACTCAACTAACTCCGGGTGGTGCTCGGCACCCGTCGGCTTCGGCGCGGCTGCGGCGCCTGCCGCGCCCGGCCAAGCTCGTCGTCAGCCCACTGACCGTACGCACCCAAGTCAGGCCTGGTACGCCCCACACCACCGCCTTCGCCGCGCTGACCGCCGATGGAGTGAGGCCGATGCGCTGGCGCTGATCGCTCAGCCCCTCGGCCATCACCGGGTCACTCGGTCGCAACCAGCAGGGCGTCGCCCCCGCCGGCCCGCGAGGTCGGCTCGGCCGTCGGCATCGCCCTCAGGGGCTCGATCCACGGCAGCCACTACCGCTCTTCCCCGCCCGGCTGACCGCCTTCATGAACGGTCCGCAAGTCGGGGCGGCCGCCCGGTCGGACAGACCGCCACCCCGCGGAGAAGCAGCAGCTCAGAGGGCCTTTTGGCTAGGCTCCAGAATCGCCACGCACTCCACATGATGAGTCGCCGGAAAGATGTCATAGGAGAGAGGATCTTGAGTGATCCCAGGCCAGAGGGCAGTTACGGCCCTGCTGGAGGGCCCGTCAGACGCTCGAAACGTCAAACGAGCGTCACGGCCAACTGGAACCACGTCCTTACCGAATCGCTCCAGCCAGGTCTGTCACCAGGACGTCGGCCACCAGTTCCTCGACCACAGCGATGCCGTGCCCGCTCAGCCCTTTGGCCGGCCTGGCGGCCGCGGCGGTTGGCGATCCATGTGCCGAGTGCGGTTCGGAATGCTGACTGCCCCGGCGCAGAGGATGCGTCGAGGCAGTCCGGCATCGTGGCCAGTTAGCTGAGTGAGGTGAGGAGGGTGTTGAGTGCCTTGACCTCGGTGGCCTTGTCGGGGTTCGAAGCGCGCAGTGCCGTCAGGACTTGGTCGATCTCGCTGTCGAGGAAGTGCCAGGACTGCTCGCTCTTGGGCTCAAGGGTGGGCTGGCCATCGTCCCAAGCGGTCTCGAGGCCGGTCACTCGGGTGGTCGCGGCTTGCTGGTTGCCCGAGTTGAGTTTTGCCAGGGTGTCAGCTGTGATCGTGCGGAGCTTCGCGATCTCAGCCGGAGGGAACGGCGACGTCGCCTGCTTCGGGGTGAGGTGGGCGGTCACAGGTGCCGGGGTTTCGGACTCGCTGGCCGCGGCCGCGTGGGGCTGGTGGTGTGCCCAGATGAGAAGAGCCGCAGTCGCGACCGCTACGACGGCGTAGTAACCGAGCATGATCCGCTCACGCGCCGGGTTCAGCGCTCGTGGGGTATCGGTGAGGTCGTTGGTCTCGATGACATCGCTGCGGCTGAGCGTGAGGTACACGACCGTGGCGAGGATCGCGGCCAGGAAGATCACGCTGGTCGCCGCGGTGCCGAGGCCCAGGCCGCCGTCGCCGCTGGGCGAGCCGAGCCAGTCGCCGAGGTTGGCGCCGAGCGGGCGGGTGAGGATGTAGGCCAGCCAGAAGGAGAGCACCGCGTTGGCACCGAGGCGCCACGCGAAGACGATCGTGGCGATCAACCCGAGAGGCAGGAGCACGGAGACGCCCGGGGTCCAGCCGGTCAGTTCCAGGGTCCAGTCGCCGGTCGCGGTGCCGAGGGCAAAAGTGACCAGGACCGCGAGCCAGTAGAAGAGCTCACGGGGGCGGGTGGTGATGGTGTGGACCGACAGGGTCCGCTCGCGGGCGTACCAGATCCCGAAGACGACGGCGAGGATCCCGGCGAACACGCTACTGCTCAGCGCGAGGGGAACGCCCTGGCTGTCGGTGAGGATGTCGGTGTACAGAGTGCCGGTCACGCTCACCACCACGACGGTGAGCCAGTACACGAACGGGACGTAGCGTTTGGTGGTGAGTTGCCAGCCCAGAACACCGGCCAGAACCACGGTGAAGATCAATGAGGTGTTGATCAGGCCGACGCCGAGGTTCATATTGATCCAGTCGGCGAAGCTTTCGCCGACCGTGGTGCACAAGATCTTGATGATCCAGAACCAGATCGTGACCTCGGGAACCTTGTTCAGCATCTGCTTGACATGCGTCCGAGAGCTCTCGGGCGTCGTCACAGTTGTCATGTAACCCTCACATAGAACGGGCGGCAGCACAGAGGGGACGCCCCTCACGTCTGCGGAACGGTAACTGTCTACAACTGTGTAGACAAGCGCAGCCTCGGATCCGCAGAACGGCGGGATGACTTCGATTGCTCGTCAAGCCCGCCCGGGCCGCGCCGCCGGGGGCGATATCCGCGGCACGGTTCGCATTTCCCGGAATGACCTCTGCTTTTATTCTTTCCTTGGCCTGCGCAAGGACTTTCTGTACACCTGTTATGACCCGGGGGCGACATACCTTATAGGCGGGATCTTGAGATTGCGCCGTGTGATGCAGGAAACGCCTTTGGCCGAAATTCTGGGAACTTCGTCCCAGAATTCAATCTGCGGAGCGCGTGAATTCGCGTCGCCCGATCCCCCGTGCGGCCTCCCCCTCCTGGCCACGCAAAGGCTCTCCTGTCACTCCCTACCCAGTGCCGGAGAGGCGGTGTGGGGCCGCCTCGGCTGGTTGCTCGCCGACTCGCCGCCGGCCTCCTTGCTGGGTGCCTGCCTCTGGAACCACCTGACCCTCAGAGGTTTCATTGGTCATACTGCTCGACTGTGCCAGAGGGAACCTGAACGCATCCTGACTGCCACCGTGTATCACTCGCCCCACTCGTGCAGCACGAGCAGCATGGCTCCATGCACAAACGCACCTCTCCTCCGTAACGGTCGTCCCCCACTCTCGGCGGGCCGAATTCTGATTCAACCGCCGCCGACACCCCACTCTCCCGACGACCAGCAGCGCCGTACTCTCGGCGCCTATTGGCTGAACTCCCCTGCCTTCGCTCGACCACCTGTGCGTGCTTCTCCACGGGTGGGATGAACCAGCAGTCGAGCGCGGCCGCAGCTGACGGCAGGAAGTATCGGACTGGCTCGTGGCTCAGGCCGCGTACCCCTACGGGTGCTCCGGTTCGGCGACATCCCTGCGGGTGACGGAGAGGTAGGTGACCAGTCCGAGGATGACCGCCACGAACAGAGCGCTGGTCACGACGGCGCCCAGGTCGAGGCCGCCGTTGCCGGTGGGCTGGGAAAGGTAGTCGCCGATCGAGGCGCCCAGCGGGCGGGTCAGGATGTAGGCGATCCAGAAACTCCACACCGCGTCCAGATCCAGCGCGAAGTGCGCGATGGCCACCGCGGCGATGGCCATCGCGAAGAGCACGGCGGACAGCCAGTAGCCGAGGTCTATGCGCTCGGACACCAGGTCACCGGCTGCGGTGCCGAGTGCGAAGGTGAACAGGACCGCCAGCCAGTAGAAGGACTCGCGGCTGGTGGTGTCGATGTGATGGATGGACAGGGTCCGCTCGCGCCGGTGCCAGACGGCGAACACGACCGCGAGGACGATCGCGAAGACCGTGGCGCTCGTCTCCAGCGGCATGCCCATGTTGTCGGTGAGGTTGTCGCTCATCAGCGTGCCGACGACGCTGATCAGCGCCACCGCCGACCAGTACACGCCCGGCCGGTAGGCGCTGGAGCGGAACTGGACCACCAGGACGACAGCCAGCAGGGCACTCATCAGCGCCGACACACCGGTCAGCCCGAGACCCGCCTTCTCGTTCAGCAGGTCCGCCGCGGTCTCGCCGACAGTCGTGCACAGCACCTTGATGATCCAGAAGTAGACGGTGACCTCGGGCACCTTGTTCGAACGCAGCCGGCCCCGAGAACCGGAGGGCAGACCGGCCTGCGGAACCACCTGACTCTCACACGCTTCATAGGTCACGTTGCCCGACCGTGCCACCGGGCACCTGAACGCATCCTGACTGCCGGCGCGCGTCACCCACCCCGCCCGTCCCGCACGGGCACCATGGCGCCATGCACACACATATCGCCCACTTCCCCTATAGCGGACCTCCGTCCCACCCCTGCCCACGTGACGGAAGAGAACCGCCTTGAACACTCCGAGCACCGCTCCAGCGCCCACTGACGCGCGACCGCCTGACTGCGGCGTCGACCGGTTCGGGCCGTCGTCATACCGAGGCCCTGCTCCTGGCCGTCACCGGGCTGGCCGGAGGCATCCTCATCGGCTGCGCCCTGTCGGAAATGCTGGTCAAGGTCCTCACCGGCGTCTTCGACCCCCCGCCCCACGGCTACCGCCTGGTCCGTGACCTACTTCGTTCACACCGGCGTCCTGCAGTTCCGAGCCGCTACCGGCGGCATTGGGCCAGGGACCACGTTGCCATTGGTCCCGGTGACCACCCGCGCAGGAAGGCACAGTCCTACTCGGAAGAGTCAAGGACCGTCGGCGAATTCAATCTACATATCCATTACCAAATCGCATAAATTACGTCTTCGCAGGTCACAGGGTAGCGATGCAGTGCGGGCCGCACCCGTGCGCAGGTGCGCCCCGCCTTTTGCAGAGGCAGCGCCTCGTTCCCTTCAACGATCACTTCGCGAAGACGCCTCACCTTCGACGACAGGCCAGACCCGCTGTCCACCCCCTTCTTCCTGCGCCTGCTCGACGAGCGCGGGGTGCGCGCCACCTTCTTCCTGCTCGGCAACGAGGCCCACCGCTCCCCCGGCGTGGTGCGCGAGATGGCCGCGGCGGGCCACGAGATCGGCGTCCACGGCTGGCGGCACCGGCCCCTGCTGCTGCGCGGCCCGCGCGCGACTACGACGACTTCGCCCGCGCCCGCAGCACGGTCGCCGACATCACCGGCACCCGGCCGACGCTCTTCCGCCCGCCGTACGGCATCATGTCCACCGCCGCCCACGTGGCAGCCCGGCGCCTCGAACTCACCCCCGTGCTGTGGACCTGCTGCGGCGAGGACTGGACCGGCGGGCCACACCCGAGTCGGTCCACCGCACGGTGACCGCGGACCTCGACGGCAGCAGCACTATCCTGCTGCGGGACTCGGACTGCACCTCGGCCCCCGGCACCTGGCGCTCGGCCCTCGACGCGCTCCCCCCATCCTCGACCTGCACGGAGCGAGGCTACGAGGTCGGCCCGCTCCGCGACCACGGATAGCCGCTGCCGGACACGAGCTGCGGGAACCCCCTGCAGCCGCCGATCGTCTACAGCTATGTAGACGATCGGCTCTGGCTTAGTCGTTCATTCCTGTCCGCTCACCGACGTCAGGGCATGACCGCTCGCCGGATGCACCAGGTGTTGGAGTCCGACCCGGACCCCGAGGCCGTGCTCGCCCGGTTCGTCGACAGGATGCCCGCCACGGACGAAGAGCTGCTGCGGCAACCGCTGGGCAATCTGCCGGAGGAGCGGTGAGCGGCCATGCGGCGGCGGCCGTGGTGCTAGACAGCAGCGAGGGCGGCCACAAGTTCGCGGGCAAGATCGTCATGGCAGCCCTCGCCGCGAATTGAAGCAACACCCGGGAGAGTGACTTTGACGACCAACCACAATGGGTGGACTTTGCGTCTCGCGGCCCCGATGCGGAGAATTCCCCCGCGGAAGCCGATGGTCGTCGACCGGCCGATACCGCGCCCAGCGGTGTGGATGGCCGGGGCCGGTATCGCACTGTTCGCTCTGGTCGGCGCGAGCGCGCCCAACCACAACACGCTCAGGACACCGATCCCCTGGCTCCGGCTGCCTGCCATGGCCGGCATCGTCTCCCAGACGGCCACGATCGCGGCCATCGTGCTGTCGTGCTGGGGCACGCTGGGCATGCTCAAGGCCCATGAGGGGGGCTGGAGACCAGATGCCCGGCTCCTGTTCCGGCTCGGCGCCATGACCGCGCTCGCCGTCGCCAACCTCACCCCCGTCGGCTCCTCCGACACGGCCAGCTACGCCGCGTACGGCCGCATCGCCGCGCTCGGCGGTGACCCGTACGTGACGACTCCCGCCCGGCTGGGCGGCGCGTACGCCCACCTGGTGAGCGAGGCGTGGCGGAACACACCTTCCGTGTACGGGCCGGTGGCGACGTGGTGGCAGGGCGCTGCGGCATTCATCGGCCAGGAGCGGCCGTGGCTTACCATCTGGGCGCTGATGCTCGCGAACGCCGCCGTCTTCGTGGGTACCGGGTACCTGTTGCTGCGGACCGCCGACGATCCAGTCCGTGCGGGCCTGCTGTGGAGTGTCAATCCGCTGCTGATCGGTGTGCTGGTCGAGGGTGGGCACCTGGACACCCTCGTCGCAGGCCTGGCCGTCTGCGCGGTTCACCTCGCCCGCAGGACGGCCCGGTGGCACCACGACCTGATCGTGGGAGGGCTGGTCGGCCTTGCCTGCGGTGTGAAGATCAGTGCCTGCCTGTTCGGTGTCGGGCTGGCCTGGCCGCTGCTGCGTTCGGGCAGCTGGCGACCGGCCGCCCGGCAGGCGTGCGCGGCAGCGCTGACCCTGGCCGCGCTCTACGGAGCCTACGGCACGCACGCACTGGCCCCGCTCTCCGCGGCCTCCCGACTGGTCTCCGCACCCTCCTTGTGGGCGGTCTTCGATCAGTGCGCCACCACGGTCCTGGGCCCTGACTCGACCGCGGCGATCGTCAGCGTGCTGTGGCCGGTGGTGATGCTCGCGCTGGCGTGGGCGCTACGCCGCCGCGCCGCTCCGGACGCCCCCTCCGTCATCGCCCTGCCGTTCGCGCTGGCCTTCGCCTGGGTCCTCGCGGCACCGTGGTCGATGCCGTGGTACACGGCTCCCGCCTGGGCCCTGGCGGCCCTGTTCAGCCAGGGCCGCCAGACCCAGTACCTCGCCGTGGCCACCGCCGTCCTGGCCCTGTCCCACAACAGCGGCGGCCACGGCTGGACATGGTGAGAGACCACGCCGGGCCGGCCGCAGAGGTGTTCGGCCGGCTGTCCACAAGGACATCGGCGGCCGACCTCGGACCGCCGGTTTCCCATGCCGGCTTCGACGGCGTGATGAGCCGGCGCTGACGCACAGGTCAAATGAGCGTCATTCCAGCGTCAAGATATCGCCCGTAACGCCACACCGCACATCATGCACACGCGCAAAATCGCAGGTCAGGAGCCCTTGGCCTCCGGCTCAAGAATGGCGACGCACTCCACATGATGCGTCATCGGAAACAGATCGAACGCCCGCAGTGTCCGCACCTTGTAGCCGCCGTCGCGGAAGTACGCGAGGTCGCGGGCGAGGGCCGCCGGGTCGCAGGCGACGTAGGCGATGCGGCGGGCACCGAGGGAGGTGAGGTGTTCGACCGTCTTCTTGCCGGCGCCGGCGCGGGGCGGGTCGAGGACGATGAGGTCCACCTCGGTGATGCCGGTGCGCGGGAGGTCGGTCTCGACCTTGCCCTGTTCGATGCGGACCCGGTCGAAGCCGGCGAGGTTGTGGCGGGCGTCCTCCACCGCGCGCTTGCCGGACTCGATGCCGAGGACCGCGCCCTGGTCGCCGAGGCGGTCCGCGAGGGCGCCGGCGAAGAGGCCGACGCCGCAGTACAGGTCGAGGGCCATCTCGCCCTTGCGCGGCAGCAGGCCCTGCATCACGGCGAGCACCAAGGTGTCGGCGGCCTTCGGATGGACCTGCCAGAAGCCGCCGCTGCCGACCCGGTAGGTGCGGCCGTCGGCGCGCTCGCGCACGAACGCGCGGCCGTGGACGCGGTGGATGCCGCCGTCCTTCTCCTCCACGCGCATCACGGAGACGGGCCGGTCGAGTTCGACGAGGGGCAGCCGGGCGCCGGGCCGGGGCTCAAGGATCACCATGCGGTCCTGGGATCCCGTCGCGGCGATCGCGTCCACGGAGGCCATGCCGGACCAGTCACGCTCCTCGATGCCCAGCTCGCTGACGCCCTCGGCGGCGATCATGCAGTGCTCGATGGGTTCGACCTCGTGCGAACGGTGACGGCGCAGGCCCGCCTTGCCGGTGTCGGCGTCGACTGCGTACTGCACGCGCGTGCGCCACGCCGGGACCTCGCCCGCGGGCAGCTTGTCGCCCTCGGCGGGCATCACCGTGCCGTCCCAGCCCGCCTCCTCGGGCGTGAGGCCCGCGAGCCGCTGCAGCTGCTCGGCGATGACCTCGCCCTTGAGGCGGCGCTGCGCGCCCGGCTTGGCGTGCTGCCAGTCGCAGCCGCCGCAGCGGCCGGGACCGGCGTAGGGGCAGGGCGCCTCGACCCGGTCCTTGGACGCGGAGAGGATCGTCACCGCGTCGGCGCGCAGGAAGCGTGCGCCCTCCTCGCCCTCGGTCACGCGCGCGACGACGCGCTCACCGGGCAGCGCGTGCCGGACGAAGAGGACCTGACCCTCGGTCGTACGGGCGACGCAGTGGCCGCCGTGGGCCACCGGCCCGATCTCGACCTCGTACTCGTCCCCCACCAGCGACTTCTTCGGTTCTGCCTGCATGGTGGGGTGACTCCAGGTGAGAAAGGGGGTACGGCCGGACAACAGCCCACCAGTCTACGTGCTCCCCGACAGCGTCAGTTCTTCGCGCTCTGCTCCTTCGGGCGCTCGTCTGCGGGACCGCGGCGCACCGCACCCGGCGCGTTCCACTCCTGCCGCTTGCGGGCCCGCTGCTTCGCCGCCTCGGAGGACACCAGCTGGTAGGGCACGGAGGTCACCATGACGCCCGGCGTGAACAGCAGGCGGCCCTTGAGGCGCAGGGCGCTCTGGTTGTGCAGCAGGTGTTCGTACCAATGGCCGACCACGTACTCGGGGATGATCACGGACACCGCGTCGCGCGGCGATTCCTTGCGCAGGCCCTTCACGTACTCGATGATCGGCCGCGTGATCTCGCGGTAAGGCGAGTCGAGGATCTTCAGCGGTACGTCGATGCCGCGCCGCTCCCACTCCTCGCGCAGGGCCTTGGTCTCGGCCGGGTCGACGTTGACGCTGAGCGCTTCGAGGGTGTCGGAGCGCATGAGCTTGGCGTAGGCGAGGGCGCGCAGCGTCGGGCGGTGGATCCTGGAGATCAGCACGACGGAGTGGACGCGGGAGGGGCGGACGCTGTCGTCGGAGGGGCCCTCGGGGGCGGCGATCTCCTCGGCGACCCGGTCGTAGTGCTTACGGATCGCGCTCATCGTCGCGTAGAAGATCACCATGCCGAGCAGCGCCACCCAGGCGCCGTGCGTGAACTTGGTGACGAGGACGACGACCAGCACCAGGCCGGTGAAGAAGGCGCCGAAGGCGTTGATCGCCCGGGAGCGCATCATGTGGCGCCGCTTGGCCTGGTCGGTCTCGGTGGCCAGGTGGCGGTTCCAGTGCCGGACCATGCCGGTCTGGCTGAGCGTGAAGGAGACGAACACACCGACGATGTAGAGCTGGATGAGGCGCGTGGAGTCCGCCCCGTAGATGATGACGAGCATGGTCGCCGCGCCGGCGAGCAGCACGATGCCGTTGGAGAAGGCGAGGCGGTCGCCGCGGGTGTGCAGCTGGCGCGGTAGGTAACGGTCCTGGGCCAGGATCGAGCCGAGCAGCGGGAAGCCGTTGTACGCGGTGTTGGCGGCGAGGAACAGCACCAGCGCGGTGGCGGCGGCCAGCACGATGAACAGGAAGCTGCCCTTGCCGAACACGGCCTCGGCGACCTGGGAGATCACCGGGTTCTGGACGTATCCGGAGCCGATCGCGACCCCGTTGTGGATCAGGTCGGTGGCCGGGTTCTCGGCCATCCGGACCTTGGTCACCATGGCCAGGGCGATGATGCCGCAGAACATGGTGACGGCGAGCAGGCCCATGGCCGCGAGCGTGCTGGCGGCGTTCTTGGACTTGGGTTTGCGGAAGGCCGGGACGCCGTTGGAGATCGCCTCGACGCCGGTGAGCGCCGCGCAGCCGGAGGAGAAGGCGCGCAGCAGCAGGAAGACGAGGGCGAAGCCCGCGAGTCCCTGGTGTTCGGCCTTGATGTGGTAGGCGGCGGTCGGCGCCTGCATGGTGTCGTTCAGGACGAGTCCGCGGAAGGCGCCCCACGCGATCATGATGAAGACGCCCGCCACGAAGACGTACGTCGGAATCGCGAAGAGCTTCCCGGACTCCTTGACTCCGCGCAGGTTCATCAGCGTGAGCAGCACGATGACGGCGACCGCGCAGGCCACTTTGTGCTCGACGACGAATGGGACCGCCGAGCCGAGGTTCTCGATGCCGGAGGCGATGGAGACGGCGACGGTGAGTACGTAGTCGACGAGCAGGGCGCTGGCGACGGTGAGTCCGGCCTTGGGCCCGAGGTTGGTGTTGGCCACCTCGTAGTCGCCGCCGCCGCTCGGGTAGGCGTGCACGTTCTGCCGGTAGGAGGCGACCACCGTGAACATCAGCACGACGACCGCGGCCGCGATCCAGGGGCTGAAGTGGTACGCCGACACACCCGCGATGGAAAGGACCAGCAGTACTTCTCCGGGGGCGTACGCCACGGAGGAGAGCGGGTCGGAAGCGAAAACGGGTAGGGCGATGCGCTTCGGCAGGAGCGTTTCTCCGAGCCGGTCACTACGCAGTGCGCGCCCGATCAGGATCCGCTTGGGCACGTCGGTCAGTTTGGACACAACAGAGAAGCCTAAGGGTTCGAACTGGGGGCCGCCCACCCGGCGTCCCGCATCTGCTCTACGAGTGAAAACGGGGACGGCTCCCGCTGCGGATTCCGTGGCCCCGCCGATCCCTGTGTCTATATGACAAAACCCCGCCCACGTCCCGCTATGGAGGTTCCATGCATGTCACCGCGGAACTCATCGGCGCCGCCGCCGGACTCGTCGGCCTCGGATTCCTGACCCTCGCCAGTGTCCGCAGCATCACACGCCGCTGACCGCGCCCAGCCACTGATCGTGTGCAGGGGTGCCCCCGCAGGACCGCGCGTGTGTAGCTTGGGCGGCGGTCTGAGACCCTGTTTAGCCTGAGCCGTAATCATTCACATGCGGAAGGACGGTCGTGCACATCGTCATCATGGGCTGCGGAAGAGTGGGTTCCGCTCTTGCCCAGACCCTGGAGCAACAGGGGCACACGGTCGCCGTGATCGACCAGGACCCCACCGCCTTCCGACGACTGGGCTCCGGGTTCGGCGGCCGTCGTGTCACCGGCGTCGGCTTCGACCAGGACACCCTGCGCGAGGCGGGCATCGAGGAGGCCGGGGCGTTCGCCGCGGTCTCCAGCGGTGACAACTCGAACATCATCGCCGCCCGCGTGGCCCGCGAGATGTTCGGCATCGAGAACGTCGCGGCACGCATCTACGACCCCCGCCGCGCCGAGGTCTACCAGCGCCTCGGCATCCCGACCGTCGCCACCGTCCGCTGGACGGCCGACCAGATGCTGCGCCGGCTGCTGCCGTCGGGCGCCGAGCCGCTGTGGCGCGACCCCACCGGCGGAGTGCAGCTCGCCGAGGTGCACACCTCGGCGGCCTGGGTCGGCCACAGGATCAGCCGGCTCCAGGACGAGACCGGCGTGCGCGTGGCCTTCCTCACCCGGCTGGGCGAGGCGATCCTGCCGTCGTCGCAGACGGTGCTGCAGGAGGGCGACCTGGTGCATGTGATGATGCGCACCGACGAGGTGGACAAGGTCGAGGCGGCATTCGCCCAGGGCCCTGAAGAGGAGGCCGGTCACTGATGAGGGTCGCCATTGCCGGTGCCGGCGCCGTGGGCCGCTCGATCGCGGGCGAGCTCCTGGAGAACGGCCACGAGGTCCTGCTGATCGACAAAGCGCCGACCGCCATCTCGGTCGAGCGCGTCCCGCAGGCGGAGTGGCTGCTCGCCGACGCCTGCGAGATCACCTCCCTGGACGAGGCAGCGCTGCAGCGCTGCAACGTGGCCATCGCGGCCACGGGAGACGACAAGGTCAACCTCGTCGTCTCCCTGCTCGCGAAAACCGAGTACGGGGTCCCGCGGGTCGTCGCCCGCGTCAACAACCCCAAGAACGAGTGGCTCTTCAACGAGTCCTGGGGCGTCGACGTCGCCGTCTCCACCCCGCGCCTGATGTCGGCCCTGGTCGAGGAGGCCGTCAGCGTCGGCGACCTCGTCCGGCTGCTCCGCTTCAGCCACGGCGACGCCAACCTCGTCGAGCTGACCCTGCCGCCGGAGTCCGCCCTCGCGGGCACCACGGTGGGCGACGTCGAGTGGCCGGAGGACACCTCCCTGGTGACCATCATCCGCGGCACCCGCGTCCTGACCCCCTCCCAGGAGGACTCCCTGGAGGCAGGCGACGAACTCCTCTTCGTGGCCGCCCAGGCCCGCGAGGAACAGCTGGAGGATCTGCTGTCGGTGCGCCGAGAGGACGCGACGAGCTAGTCGATTCCTGTACGACGGTGACGAGCTAGTCGATTTCTGTACGACGATGGGGGCGCCCGGAGATCTACGGGCGCCCCCCACCTAGTAAGCGGCGAATCCGTGTAGCCGCCCGCCCCCGGACCGCCGCAGTCGGCAGGTAGGAAGAGCAC
>NZ_JBEZKJ010000079.1:0-40439 GCF_040651675.1 Streptomyces sp. NPDC048415
GTCAAACACGCGGTGCGCGTCCAGGCGCGTATCCCGGTGGCAGTCACCAGCGACCGGAATCGCCGGGCTCACCGCCGCCCTCACCCTCCACGACGCGGGATACGCCTGCACGCTCTACGAGGCCAACCCCGACCGCGTCGGCGGCCGTATGTACTCCCAGCGCGACCACTGGGCGTACGGCCAGACCTCGGAGATCGGCGGCGAACTGATCGACACCAGCCACAAGAAGATGCTGGAACTGTGCCGCCGCTTCGAACTCCCCACCGAGGACTTCCTCGGCGGCGGCCCGGGCGGAGCCGAGGAAGTCCTCTGGTTCAACGGCGCGTACTACCCGCGCGCCCAGGCCGACGAGGACTTCAAGGCCGTCTACCAGGCCCTCCACAAGGACCTCCAGGCATCCGGCGAGGTCCGGTGGAACCAGACCACCGACGCCGGCACCGCCCTCGACAACATGTCCCTGTACGACTGGATCGACTCCCGGGTGCCGGGCGGCCACGACTCACCCCTCGGCCGCCTCTTCGACGTCGCCTACAACGTCGAGTACGGCGCCGACACCACCGACCAGTCCTCGCTCGCCCTCGTCCTGCTGATGGGCTACCAGACCAACCCCGGCAACTTCAACATCTGGGGCCTGTCCAACGAGCGCTACCACATCACCGGCGGCAATGACCAACTCCCGCACGCCATAGCCGACTTCCTGCCCGGCGGCACCATCCGCCAGGGCTGGTCCCTGAACGCGGTGAAGGCGAACAGTGACGGCACCCAGACGCTCACGTTCACCGAATCCGGTGCCACCCGCACCGTTACCGCCGACCACACCGTGCTGTGCGTGCCGCTGCCGATCCTGCAGCGACTCGACCTCAGCAAGGCCGCCTTCGACACCCGTATGACGAGCCTGCTGCGCGACGCCCGCATGGGCTACTGCACTAAGCTCAACATGCAGTTCTCCAGCCGCCCCTGGCGTGGCACCGGCGCCTGGCCCGGCGTCTGTGCGGGCGAGTGCTTCACCGACACCGACGTCCAGCAGACCTGGGACACCACCAAGATCCAGCCGGGCACCGGCGGCATCCTCCTCCAGTACGGAGGCGGCGGTCTGGCCAAGTCCCTCACGCCCGCCGGCCCCTTCTCGTACGAGAGCGATCCGTACGTCACGAAGCTCGCGAAGAAGTACCTCACTGGCATCGACGCCTTCTTCCCCGGTACGTCGGCGGCGTGGACCGGCCGGGCCCAGCTCTCCGCCTGGCACCTCAACCCGTACTCCCTGGGCGCCTATTCGTACTGGCCCGTGGGCTATCTCCACCGGTACGCGGGCTACGAGGGCGTCGCCCAGGGCAACATCCACATCGGCGGCGAGCACTGTTCGTACGACTTCCAGGGCTTCATGGAGGGCGGCGCGACCGAAGGGGAGCGCGCCGCCCGGGAGGTGATCGCCGCCCTCAGCTAGGCACGGGCGCGATGTTGTGGTTGAAGCGGAAGACGTTGTCCGGGTCGTACTCCTGCTTCACCGCGGCCAGGCGCCGGAGGTTCTCGGCGCCGAGGCCGGCCACGATGCGGTCCGCGCCCTCGTTCCCGATGAAGTTGAGGTAGACCGCGCCGGTGCTCCACGGCTGGACATCGGCGCGGACGCCCTTGACCCACCGGACGCAGCGCTCGTCGTCGGCCGGGTCCTCCCAGATGCCGAAGGGGTGCACGACCCAGGGGGCGTCCCGGTAGGGCACCGGGAACCCGGTCGGCCCGGAGGCGATCGCGCCGCCCTGCGGGAAGAGGGCGTGCTGGGTGCCCGTGGGCACGGGCAGGGAGTCCCCGAGGGCGCAGTAGACGTCCACGAGGGCGTCGGGGAGGCCGGTCAGGAACTCCGCGGACCAGTAGTTCCGCAGGCCGGGCGGGTCGTCGAGCATGCACTGGAAGTCCGCGTAGGGCAGGGCGGCGATGATCTCGGCCTCGTGCGGCAGCGCCAGCAGCGGCTGGGCGAGTTTGCGCAGGTCCTCCTCGCCGCCCGCGTACACCACAAGGGCACCGCACAGCAGCTCGCCCACCAGGTGCTCGGGGATGAACTCCTCGGGCGGGCCGGTCAGATAGATGACGCCGCCGCTCGCCTCCTGGGGACTGGTCCCGATGACCTCGCGATACGTGCGCACCACCTCCGGGCCGTTGTCCGACCGGTACATGATCATGGCGATCGAGAACTCGGGAAGCTCGTGCAGCTTCAGCGTGAGCGCCGTGGCGACGCCGAAGTTCCCGCCGCCGCCGTGCAGCGCCCAGAACAGCTCCGGGTTCTCCTGTGCGGTGGCGCGGACCGCAGCGCCGTCGGCGGTCACCAGCTCCACACCGAGGAGATTGTCGACGGCGAGTCCGAACGACCGGTCCAGCCAGCCGTTGCCGCCGCCCAGCACGAAGCCGCCGACACCGGTCGTCGAGACCCGCCCCCCGGTGGTCGCCAGGTCGTACGGCTGGGTGGCGCGGTCGAGGTGGCTCATGGTCGCGCCGCCCGCGATCCGTACCGACTGGGAGCCGGGGTGGACCGTCACCTCGTGCATCCGCCGCAGATCGATGACCAGACCACTGTCGTTGAGCGCCATGCCTGCCACGCTGTGGCCCCCGCCACGGACCGCGATCCGCAGATCCAGATCCTGCCCGAAGCGCACGGCACGGATGACATCGGCCTCGTTCGCGCATTGCGCGATCACGGCCGGACGCCGGTCGATCATCGCGTTGAAGACCGTCCGGGCCTCGTCGTAACCCGGATCCCCCGGGGCGAGCACGTCGCCGGCCAGGTCCGCGCGGAGCGCCGCGAGAGCCGTGCCCGCCTTCGAATGGGGAGCCATGGCAGCCGCCCCCTCTCAGCAGGGGACAGGACTGCTCTCAGCGTAGGCGGGCACGGTCCGTCCGGCTCGTTCAGCCGCCCTGCGCTCCCCGAAAGCGTTCAGCCGCCGTACGCCCCCGAAGCCGTCAGCCGCAGTGCCGTGTCGATCAGTGGCACGTGGCTGAACGCCTGCGGGAAGTTCCCGACCTGTCGCTGCAGGCGCGGGTCCCACTCCTCCGCGAGCAGCCCGAGGTCGTTCCTGAGCGCCAGCAGCTTCTCGAAGAGCTTGCGGGCCTCGTCGACCCGCCCGATCATCGCGAGGTCGTCCGCCATCCAGAAGGAGCAGGCGAGGAAGGCGCCCTCGTCACCGGGGAGGCCGTCGACGCCGGCGTGGCTGCCCTCGGTGGGGTAGCGCAGGATGAAGCCGTCCGAGGTCGACAGCTCCCGCTGGATCGCCTCGATCGTGCCGATCACGCGCTTGTCGTCGGGGGGCAGGAAGCCCATCTGCGGGATCAGCAGCAGCGAGGCGTCCAGCTCCCTGGAGCCGTACGACTGCGTGAACGTGTTGCGCTCCTTGTCGTAGCCCTTCTCGCACACGTCCCGGTGGATGTCGTCGCGCAGCTCGCGCCACTTCTCCAGCGGGCCGTCCGCGTCACCGGACTCGATGAGCTTGATGGTGCGGTCGACGGCGACCCACGCCATCACCTTGGAGTGCACGAAGTGGCGCCGCGGGCCGCGGACCTCCCAGATGCCCTCGTCCGGCTGGTCCCAGTGGTCCTCGAGATAGCGGATCAGCTTCAACTGGAGCAGCGAGGCGTAGTCGTTGCGGGACAGGCCCGTCATGTGCGCCAGGTGCAGGGCCTCGGTGACCTCGCCGTAGACGTCCAGCTGGAGCTGGTGCGCGGCGCCGTTGCCGACACGTACGGGGCCCGAGTTCTCGTAGCCGGGAAGCCAGTCGAGCTCCGCCTCGCCCAACTCCCGTTCGCCCGCGATGCCGTACATGATCTGCAGGTTCTCCGGATCGCCCGCGACGGCGCGAAGCAGCCATTCGCGCCAGGCGCGCGCCTCCTCGCGGTAGCCGGTGCGCAGCAGCGAGGACAGGGTGATCGCGGCATCGCGCAGCCAGGTGTAGCGGTAGTCCCAGTTGCGTACGCCGCCGATCTCCTCCGGGAGCGACGTGGTGGGCGCGGCGACGATGCCGCCCGTGGGCGCGTACGTCAGCGCCTTCAGCGTGATCAGCGAGCGGACCACGGCCTCGCGGTAGGGGCCGTGATACGTGCACTGCTCGACCCAGTCGCGCCAGAAGTCCGCGGTTGCCTCGAGCGACTGCTCCGGCTCGGGCAGCGGCGGAGGCTGCTTGTGCGACGGCTCCCACGAGATGGTGAACGCGATCCGGTCACCCGGCGCGACCGTGAAGTCCGCGTACGTGGTCAGCGCCTTGCCGTACGTCTCACAGGCCGTGTCGAACCATACAGAGTCGGGACCCGCGACGGCGACCGTCCGCCCCTCGTGCTTGTGCACCCAGGGCACCACCCGCCCGTACGAGAAACGCATCCGCAGCGCGGAGCGCATCGGCACCCGGCCCGTGACGCCCTCGACGATCCGGATCAGCTGCGGCGCGCCGTCACGCGGGGGCATGAAATCGGTCACACGGACCGTGCCGCGCGGGGTGTCCCACTCGGATTCCAGGATCAGCGAGTCGCCGCGGTACCGGCGGCGCGCCGCCGTCGGCGGTTCGGCGTCGGCCGCGTGCGCCGGGCCGAGCCGCCAGAATCCGTGCTCCTCGGTGCCCAGCAGGCCGGCGAAGATGGCATGCGAGTCGAAGCGGGGCAGGCACAGCCAGTCGACGGTGCCGTCCCGGCAGACCAGCGCCGCTGTCTGCATGTCTCCGATGAGTGCGTAGTCCTCGATGCGCCCGGCCACGTGCATCTCCAGTCGAACGGCCACGTCGCCCCCGTGGGGCGGTCGCTCTGCGGTCAAGGGAAGGTTGGTGCTGCGTCGCTGCGAAACGTCAATTGTCGGTGCGATGGGCGTTGCGATTGTCGTTTCGAAACGAACTGACGAGCTCTCGTTGTCCGGGATACGGACGGGGATGGTGCCGTGTTGACGGACGGGCTCGGCAGCGAGTGTCCGAGCAGGATACGACGCACCTGGATGATCCGCGTGCCGCTCCCGTCAACCTGGCTGGTCCGATCGAGTGAGCGCCGTGTGGGGTCCGTGGTGACCTGTGTGCGGAGCGTGGCCGGAAGCGGTCTCCTTCCGTCGCTGATACCCTGGTAGCCCGTGGACCGGTGGGCACCCCCGCAGCTGGTGAAGACAAAAGGGGTCCCCCGAACCGCAGCGACGGCACCTCCGGAGATCTCCGGATTCCCTGCCGGCACGCACTCCAGATCGCGACCACGGGAGCCCCCTCTTGGCCATGCCGCCCGCTGCTTTTCGAAACAGCACAGCCACGACGACCAAGCACATCTTCGTCACCGGGGGTGTCGCCTCCTCCCTCGGCAAGGGCCTGACCGCCTCCAGCCTGGGTGCGCTGCTCAAGGCGCGGGGCCTGCGGGTCACCATGCAGAAGCTCGACCCGTACCTGAATGTCGACCCGGGCACGATGAACCCGTTCCAGCACGGTGAGGTGTTCGTCACCAACGACGGCGCCGAGACCGACCTGGACATCGGACACTACGAGCGCTTCCTCGACGTCGACCTGGACGGCTCCGCCAATGTCACTACGGGGCAGGTGTACTCGACGGTCATCGCCAAGGAGCGGCGCGGCGAGTACCTGGGCGACACCGTGCAGGTCATCCCGCACATCACCAACGAGATCAAGCACCGCATCCGCCGTATGGCCACCGACGACGTCGACGTCGTCATCACCGAGGTCGGCGGCACGGTCGGCGACATCGAGTCCCTGCCGTTCCTGGAGACGGTCCGCCAGGTCCGTCACGAGGTCGGCCGCGACAACGTGTTCGTCGTGCACATCTCGCTCCTCCCGTACATCGGCCCTTCCGGGGAGCTGAAGACGAAGCCGACCCAGCACTCGGTTGCGGCCCTCAGGAACATCGGTATCCAGCCGGACGCGATCGTGCTCCGTGCCGACCGCGAGGTGCCCACCGCGATCAAGCGCAAGATCTCGCTGATGTGCGACGTCGACGAGGCGGCCGTGGTCGCGGCCATCGACGCCAAGTCGATCTACGACATCCCCAAGGTCCTGCACACCGAGGGCCTGGACGCGTACGTCGTCCGCAAGCTGGACCTGCCGTTCCGTGACGTGGACTGGACGACCTGGGACGACCTGCTCGACCGCGTCCACAACCCGCTCCACGAGATCAACCTGGCGCTCGTCGGCAAGTACATCGACCTGCCGGACGCCTACCTCTCGGTCACCGAGGCGCTGCGCGCCGGAGGCTTCGCCAACAAGGCCCGCGTGAAGATCAAGTGGGTCACCTCGGACGACTGCAAGACCCCGGCAGGCGCCGCGGGGCAGCTCGCTGACGTCGACGCGATCTGCATCCCCGGCGGCTTCGGCGACCGCGGTGTCTCCGGCAAGGTCGGCGCGATCCAGTACGCCCGCGAGAACAAGATCCCGCTGCTCGGCCTGTGCCTGGGCCTGCAGTGCATCGTGATCGAGGCCGCGCGCAACCTGGCCGACATCCCGGACGCCAACTCCACCGAGTTCGACTCCGCCACCGGCCACCCGGTCATCTCCACCATGGCCGAGCAGCTCGACATCGTGGCGGGCGAGGGCGACATGGGCGGCACCATGCGCCTGGGCATGTACCCGGCCAAGCTCGCCGACGGCTCCATCGTGCGCGAGGTGTACGACGGCAAGGAGTACGTCGAGGAGCGCCACCGCCATCGCTACGAGGTGAACAACGCCTACCGGGCCGAGCTGGAGAAGAAGGCCGGTCTGCAGTTCTCCGGCACCTCCCCGGACGGCAAGCTGGTCGAGTACGTCGAGTACCCGCGCGACGTCCACCCGTACCTGGTCGCGACCCAGGCCCACCCCGAGCTGCGCTCCCGTCCGACCCGCCCGCACCCGCTCTTCGCGGGCCTGGTCAAGGCCGCGGTGGCACGCAAGACGGACAAGTAACACAAGGGTTGTACGGTGGCCGGGGTGCGTGCCTTACGAGGTGCGCACCCCGGTTCCGTCACCGGACCGGCTTACGTTGCACGTGTGGGAGGACAGGCCATGACGATCAAGGACACCCCCGAGGAGTGGGAGGTCCGGGCGACCGAGACCCCCTTCAAGGGCAACAAGACCTCGGTGCGCACCGACGACGTGGTCATGCCCGACGGCTCCGTCGTCCGCCGCGACTACCAGGTCCACCCGGGCTCCGTGGCCGTCGTCGCCCTCGACGACGAAGGCCGCGTGCTGGTGCTGCGCCAGTACCGCCACCCCGTGCGCCACAAGCTGTGGGAGATCCCGGCCGGGCTCCTCGACATCCCCGGCGAGAACCCGCTGAACGCCGCCCAGCGCGAGCTGTACGAGGAGGCGCACGTCAAGGCCGAGAACTGGCGCGTGCTGACCGATGTCTACACCACGCCCGGCGGCTGCGACGAGGCCGTCCGCATCTTCCTCGCCCGCGGCCTCTCCGAGGCCGAAGGAGACCGCTTCGAGGTCGAGGACGAAGAGGCCGACATGGAGCTCGCGCGGGTCCCCGTGGATGAACTCGTACGGGGCATCCTCGCCGGAGACCTGCACAACAACTGCATCGTCGTCGGCGTCCTTGCGCTGGTCGCCGCGCGCGCCGGCGACGGACTCGACGCGCTGCGCCCGGCGGAGGCGCCGTGGCCGGCCCGGCCCTTCGAGGCCTGACGCCGCCGCCGATGCCCCACTGACACCACCAGTCCTACGATCGCCTGATCCGATCGGGGGACGTGTCCGCCGCGCTCCTCCCGGATCGTCGCAGAGCGTGAACTAGGCTCTGGAAACGCCCGAACCGGAGTCCCGGCGGGCTTGCTCGTGCAGTGGGACGGGAGAGTGGCCCGTGACGGATCAGGCGGTGGACAACGGCGGCACGAAGATGTCGGCCACGGGGCAGCGCCCGGCTGCCGAGTCCGCTCCCACCGAGGGTCAGTTCCTCGGCCGTACAAGAGAGTTGAAGGAACTCCGGGCCGACATCGAACGCGCGGGCCTGGACACTCTCTCCGGTCGCAAGGCGCCACGCGCGCGCGTGCTGCTCATCGCGGGCAAGCCCGGCTCGGGCCGCACCGCGCTCGCCGAGGAACTCCTGCGGCAGGTCGCCGAGAGTTACCCCGACGGGGTGCTGCGCGCCCGGCTCACCGAGCCCGACGGCACCCCGGTGCCCACCGAGCGCACGGCCCGGGAACTGCTCACCGCCCTGGAGCTGTCCACACCGCCCGGAGCGGCCGCCGACGATCTCGGCGAGGCGCTGCGCGAGGCCCTCGCGGTCCGCCGCACCGTGCTCCTGCTCGACGACGCGGCCGACGCGGAACAGGTCGACGCGCTGCTGCCCGACACGCCGGAGTGCCTGGTCGTCGCCGTCTCCGGCGGGCCACTGACCGGTATCGCGGACGTGCGCCCCTGCACCCTGGGCGGCCTGGACACCAAGTCCGCCCTCGAACTCCTCGACCGCTTCACCGGCTCGGTGCGCATCACCGTCGACCCGCTGGCCGCCGAGGGCCTGGTCGAGCTGTGCGAGGGCCAGCCCGCCGCCCTGGTGCTCGCCGGCGGCTGGCTCGCCGCCCGCCCCTCCTCGGCCGTCGCCGACCTCGCCAAGCACCTGCACACCGACAACGACGAGGGCACACCGCTGGCCCGGGTCTTCAGACTCTCGTACGCCTCACTGCCGAACACCGCGGCGCGGACACTGCGACTGCTCTCGCTGGCCCCCGCCGGCCTCGTCGACCCGCACACCGCCTCCGCGCTGGCCGGCTGCTCGGTGGACGGCGCCCGCACCGCCCTGGACGACTTCACCGCGCTCGGCCTCCTGCGGCGCGTCCCCTCACCGCTGCCGCAGTACGAGGTGCCCGGCTGTCTGCTGCCCCTGCTGCGCGCCCTCACCGAGACCCACGACCGCCCTGCCGAGCTGCAGCTGGCCCGCGCCCGGATGCTGGAGCGGACCGTGCGGCTGCTGGTGTCCTGCCGCGCCATCACGGAGACCGACAGCTCGCCCTCCCGCGAGAAGCTCGCCGGAATGCCCCGCGCCCTGCGCTTCCCGGGGCCCCGGGCGGCTGCCGACTGGCTGTGCATCCGGCAGCCCGCGCTGCTGGCCGCCGCCCGGCTCGCGGTCGCCGACGGAGAGCTGGACACACTGGCCCGCCGCCTCATGTCCGCGCTGGTCAGGGCCATGGTGGCGCACGTCGGTACGCAGGCCGCGGCGCCCGAGCTGTACGGCATCCACCGGCTGGTCCTGGACGTCGCCGAGCGGCGGAACCTGCCCCGCGAGAAGGCCGCGGCCCTGCTGAACCTCGCCGATCTGGACGCGCGGACCGGCCGCACCACCGAGGCGCTGGGCCGCTACCGGGCCGCGCTCGATGCCGGACGCGAGGCGAACGACCCGTATGCGACCGGCCGCGCGATGGAATCCGTAGGCGGCGCCCACCAGGAGCTCGGGGACTACGACCGGGCCGCCGACTGGTACGGCAGGGCACTCGCCCAGCGCCTCGCGCGCGGCGAGGGCGTGGAGGCCGCCCGGCTGTACGGCCGTATCGCCACCGCGCACACCTACGCGGGCCGCTACGGCGAGGCATTGCGCAACTGGCGCGCGGCTGTCACCGGGCACCGCAGGAACGGCGATGTGGCCGCCCAGGCGCGGGCGTTGAGCGAGCTGGGGCGCGTCCAGGAGTACGCGGGGCGCCCCGAGGAGTCGCTGCGCACCTGCCAGGAGGCGGTCGAGTGGGCGCGCCGCGCGGAGGACGTACGGCTGCAGGCCGCGCTGCAGCTCAGGCTGGCCGACACCCTGGACCGGCTCGGCGACCCGGTGGCCGCCCAGCTGCACCGCGGCGCGGCCGAGCGCATGCTGGGAGACGAGCTCCCGGAGAGCACATCCGCCATGGAACAAGCCGCTAACGCCTACGAAATCCGTAGTGCATCCGCTGAAGATTGATGCATTGAAAGGCTAGACAGAGAGAATCCCTTCATTAGACTGGCTCCGCTGCGTTCTTTTCGTGGTGTCTCCCGGTGTGCTCCCGTACGTCGGGTATGACATGCATTGCCTGGCTTGCATCGCCCCGGCATGCATAGCCCCAGAACCCTCTGAGCCAAGGACCGTGATCGACGTGAAGGTCGGTATCCCCCGCGAGGTCAAGAACAACGAGTTCCGGGTGGCCATCACCCCCGCCGGCGTGCACGAGCTGGTGCGCCACGGCCACCAGGTCGTAGTCGAGCGCAACGCCGGTGTCGGCTCCTCGATCACGGACGACGAGTACGTCTCGGCCGGCGCCCAGATCCTGGAGACCGCCGACGAGGTCTGGGCCACCGCCGACCTGCTGCTCAAGGTCAAGGAGCCCATCGCGGAGGAGTACCACCGCCTCCGCAAGGACCAGACGCTCTTCACCTACCTGCACCTGGCCGCATCCAAGGAGTGCACGGACGCCCTCCTGGAGTCCGGCACCACGGCGATCGCCTACGAGACGGTCGAGCTGCCCAGCCGCGCGCTGCCGCTGCTCGCCCCGATGTCCGAGGTCGCGGGCCGCCTCGCCCCGCAGGTCGGCGCGTACCACCTGATGCGCGCCAACGGTGGCCGTGGCGTTCTGCCGGGCGGTGTTCCGGGCGTGCTGGCCGCCAAGGCCGTCGTCATCGGCGGTGGCGTCTCGGGCTGGAACGCCGCGCAGATCGCCATCGGCATGGGCTTCCAGGTGACCCTGCTCGACCGTGACATCAACAAGCTCAAGGAAGCGGACAAGATCTTCGGCACGAAGATCCAGACCGTCGTCTCCAACGCCTTCGAGCTCGAGAAGGCCTGCCTCGAGGCCGACCTCGTCATCGGTGCCGTGCTCATCCCGGGCGCCAAGGCCCCGAAGCTCGTCACCAACGAGCTCGTCTCGCGGATGAAGCCGGGAAGTGTCCTTGTCGACATCGCGATCGACCAGGGCGGCTGCTTCGAGGACTCGCGTCCCACCACCCACGCCGAGCCGACCTTCCCGGTCCACAACTCGGTCTTCTACTGCGTCGCCAACATGCCCGGCGCGGTCCCCAACACCTCGACGTACGCGCTCACCAACGCCACGCTGCCGTACATCGTCGAGCTCGCCAACCGCGGCTGGGTCGAGGCGCTGCGTCGTGACGCCGCGCTGGCCAAGGGTCTCAACACCCATGACGGCAAGGTCGTTTACCGCGAGGTCGCGGAGGCGCACGGCCTGGAGCACATCGAGCTGGAGAGCCTGCTCGGTTAAGTCATCAACGGGTAAAAGGCGATACGTCAACACGCATCGTCAACCCCGCACACCGGGCCGGACCTTGCGAGACAGGGTCCGGCCGGATGTGTGTCGGGTCACTTTGCGACACTCGTTCAACTCGCCACGAACGTAACCCTTCAACCGATTCGCACACCGGTGAAACCTGCTGTGCGACGGCCTTACGCCCTTGACAGAGGGATGTTCGGTTGCCGACACATCGGGTCGGGTCCGGCGGATTGTGTTGCTGCGGACCGGTGACACGCCATAGAGTCGCCAACCGTCGGCATGGTGCCACGCTGACCTATCTAGAAGTTTCCTGGTCACCAAGGAGGTAAGACGACTTGTGAATGAGTCGACATTTACTCCCGGGGGTGGTCAACCAGGAATGCCGACGCGGGGCCAGGGCCCCACGGGGCTCGAGGCTGTCGGCTCCGTCGCTGTCCGAACCTTCGCAGCGCACCAGAGTCCCCGGATGACTCAGACAGCACACCAGAGCATGGATGGCCATCACGTGAACGCCATGGCCGGCAACGGAAGTGGCGAGAACCGCACCCACTTCGCCGACTACGACGAACTGCCCGAAGGGCACTTCTACGATCCCGACGCCGAGTACGAGCCCGATCCGGAGTACGCGGCCACTCTCGCGCCCGACGCTGCCCGTCAGCGCCGTGAGCGCGTCGGCCCGACCGGCCGCCCGCTGCCGTACTTCCCGATCCCGGGCCCGCTGACCGACCACGGCCCCGCGAAGATCATCGCGATGTGCAACCAGAAGGGCGGCGTCGGCAAGACCACGTCGACCATCAACCTGGGTGCCGCGCTCGCGGAGTACGGACGCCGGGTCCTGCTCGTCGACTTCGACCCGCAGGGCGCGCTGTCCGTGGGTCTCGGCGTCAACCCCATGGAGCTCGACCTCACCGTCTACAACCTGCTCATGGAGCGGGGCATGGCGGCCGACGAGGTGCTCCTGAAGACGGCGGTCCCGAACATGGACCTGCTGCCCAGCAACATCGACCTGTCCGCCGCCGAAGTGCAGTTGGTGAGCGAGGTCGCCCGCGAGTCCACGCTGCAGCGCGCCCTGAAGCCGCTGATGGCCGACTACGACTACATCGTGATCGACTGTCAGCCCTCGCTCGGCCTGCTCACCGTGAACGCCCTGACGGCGGCTCACAAGGTGATCGTGCCACTGGAGTGCGAGTTCTTCGCCCTCCGTGGTGTCGCCCTGCTCACCGAGACCATCGAGAAGGTCCAGGAGCGGCTCAACCCCGAGCTGGAGCTCGACGGCATCCTCGCCACCATGTACGACTCCCGCACGGTGCACAGCCGTGAGGTGCTCGCGCGCGTGGTCGAGGCCTTCGACGATCACGTCTACCACACGGTGATCGGCCGGACCGTCCGCTTCCCCGAGACCACCGTCGCCGGGGAACCGATCACCACGTACGCCTCCAACTCCGTCGGTGCCGCCGCCTATCGCCAGCTCGCCAGGGAGGTGCTCGCCCGGTGTCACGCCGAGTGAGTCTGCCGGGGGCCGACGAACTGTTCCGTACCACCGGGGGCATGGCGCTCCAGGCGTCCACGCCCTCACGCCGGACCAACGGCGAGGCCCGGGTGCCGGCTCCCGCAGGGGAGAGCGACGCGACCGCCGCCGGTGAGGACGCGCCGCAGTCGGTACCCGTCCAGGGCGGTGACGGCGAGGGCGACGAACATGTCGCCGCCGACGCCGAGTCCTCCGACGCGGGGGAGTCCCGCAGCCGGGGCGCCGCCGCGGAGCGCTCCGGACGGCGTCAGGCGCCGCAGGAAGCTTCTGGCGCCGGGCAGCAGTCCCGCGGCAAGCGCGGGCGCGGCGCCAATCGTCGGCCCAGCGGGCGCGAGCGGCACGACGAGAAGATCACGGTGTACGTGTCCGCCGAGGAGCTCATGGACCTCGAGCACGCCCGACTGGTGCTCCGAGGTGAGCACGGGCTCGCCGTCGACCGCGGGCGGATCGTCCGCGAGGCGGTCGCCGTCGTGCTCGCCGATCTGGAATCCCGGGGGGACGCGAGCATCCTCGTACGACGGCTTCGCGGGCGGTAGCGGTAGCCTGCGACGGCTATGACCTCGAACGACGTCCCTGTCCCCGCAGCCGGCTCCGGTGGGCGGCGGCGTGCGCTGGGGCGGGGCCCTGGGGCGGCGCCGCTGCCTGAACCTCCGGTCGAGGTCGTACCGTCCCTGCAGGAACCTCCTGTGGAGGCCGAGCCGCTCGTGGAGGCGGATCCCGAGCCTTCTGTGGAGGCCGAGCCGCCCCCGCCTGAGGCTCCTGGGGAGGCCGCGCCGCCCGAGCCGGAGCCGGAAGCGAGGCCCGAACCCGGGGCCGCTGCTGAATCCGCGCCTCCCGCCGAGCCCGGTGACGGAGTCTTCAAGGTGCGGCTCTCGAACTTCGAGGGCCCCTTCGACCTGCTGCTCCAGCTGATCTCGAAGCACAAGATGGACGTCACGGAAGTGGCGCTGTCGCGCGTCACCGACGAGTTCATGGCGCACATCCGCGCGATGGGGCCGGACTGGGACCTGGACCAGACGACCGAGTTCCTCGTCGTCGCGGCCACCCTGCTCGATCTCAAGGCGGCCCGGCTGCTGCCCGCCGCCGAGGTCGAGGACGAGGCCGACCTGGCCCTGCTGGAAGCGCGGGACCTGCTCTTCGCGCGGCTGCTCCAGTACCGCGCGTACAAGCAGATCGCGGACATCTTCAACGGGCGCCTCGAGGAGGAGGCCCGGCGCTACCCCCGTACCGTCGGACTCGAAGCCCATCACGCGGAGCTGCTGCCGGAGGTGGTCATCACCATCGGGGCGGAAGGGTTCGCCAAGCTCGCCGTGAAGGCGATGCAGCCCAAGCCCAAGCCGCAGGTGTACGTCGACCACATCCACGCCCCGCTGGTCAGCGTGCAGGAGCAGGCCGGGATCGTGGTGGCGCGGTTGCGCGAACTCGGCGAGGCCAGCTTCCGCGCGCTGGTCGAGGACACCGACGACACCCTCACCGTCGTAGCCCGCTTCCTGGCCCTTCTGGAGCTGTACCGGGAGAAGGCCGTCGCCCTCGACCAGGAGGAGGCCCTCGGGGATCTGATGGTGCGCTGGACGGGCGGGGACGCGGACACGGAGCCCGTGGTGACCGACGAGTTCGACCGACCGCCCGAGGAGCCCAAGGAGGAGAAGAAGGCGTGAGCGAGGAGAGCACCGAGATCCCGGCAGGGCCGCGCACCGTCGCCGACCTCGATCTCAAGCCCGCCCTGGAGGCCGTCCTGATGGTCGTGGACGAACCGGCGACCGAGGAACATCTCGCGAAGATCCTTGAGCGGCCCCGGCGGCAGATCGCGGACGCGCTGCGCGAGCTGGCCGACGAGTACACCGTGCAGGGCCGCGGCTTCGAGCTGCGGCTGATCGCGGGCGGCTGGCGCTTCTACAGCAGACCCGAGTACGCCACGGCCGTCGAACGCTTCGTCCTCGACGGGCAGCAGGCCCGGCTCACCCAGGCGGCCCTGGAGACGCTCGCGGTCGTCGCCTACCGCCAGCCGGTCAGCCGATCCCGGGTCTCCGCGGTCCGCGGAGTGAACTGCGACGGCGTGATGCGCACCCTCCTGCAGCGCGGTCTGGTCGAGGAGGCGGGCACGGAACCCGAAACAGGTGCGATCCTGTACACGACGACGAACTACTTCCTGGAGCGAATGGGCCTACGCGGTCTGGACGAGCTCCCGGAGCTCGCGCCCTTCCTCCCCGAGGCGGACGCGATCGAGGCCGAGACGCTGGAAGGGGTCCCGTCGTTCGATCCGGACGCACCGGATGCAGATGCAGACGACACGACGACGACGGAACTTTGATGCGAAGCAGTGGCAGCGGCAGTGGCAGGAACAACGGGCGCGGCAACCCCCGGGGGACCGGTGGGGGCGGCAACTCCCGTGGGTCCGGTGGGGGCGGCAACTCCCGTGGGTTCGGTGGGGGCGGCAAGCCCCGCGGGGCCGGTGGGGGCGGCTCCCAGCCGAAGGGCGCCGCGGCGCGCGACGACAAGCCGAAGCGCGCGGGCAATCCCCGCCCCGAGGAGCGCCGCTACGACGTGGGCCCCGGCGCGACCCACGAAGGCCCGAAGTCGGGGCGCGGCAACGCGGCCCGCGGTGGTGCCAAGGGCGGCCCCAAGCAGGGGCAGCAGCGCGGTGGCCGCACCGAGCCCGCGCGCTCCCGTGAGTACGAGACGCGGTCCGAGGAGCGCAACCGGGACCGGTACGCGGGCAAGCCCGAGGTGAAGACGCCCAAGACCTTTCCGGGCGCCGAGGAGGAGGGCGAGCGGCTGCAGAAGGTGCTCGCCCGGGCCGGCTACGGTTCGCGGCGGTCCTGCGAGGAGCTCGTCGAGCAGGCCCGGGTCGAGGTCAACGGCGAGATCGTCCTGGAGCAGGGACTGCGCGTCGACCCGGAGAAGGACGAGATCAAGGTCGACGGGCTGACGGTCGCGACGCAGTCGTACCAGTTCTTCTCGCTGAACAAGCCCGCCGGTGTCGTCTCGACCATGGAGGACAACGAAGGCCGTCAGTGCCTGGGCGACTATGTGACGAACCGCGAGACGCGGCTCTTCCACGTCGGGCGGCTCGACACCGAGACCGAGGGCGTCATCCTGCTCACCAACCACGGTGAGCTGGCACACCGTCTCACCCACCCCAAGTACGGCGTGAAGAAGGTCTATCTCGCGCACATCGTGGGCCCGATCCCGCGTGACCTGGGCAAGCAGCTCAAGGACGGCATCCAGCTGGAGGACGGGTACGCGAAGGCGGACCACTTCCGCGTCGTCGAGCAGACCGGCAAGAACTACCTGGTCGAGGTGACCCTGCACGAGGGCCGCAAGCACATCGTGCGCCGCATGCTCGCCGAGGCCGGCTTCCCGGTCGACAAGCTGGTGCGCGTCGCCTTCGGCCCGATCACCCTGGGCGACCAGAAGTCGGGCTGGCTGCGCCGCCTGTCGAACACCGAGGTCGGCATGCTGATGGCCGAGGTCGGCCTCTAGTAATCCTGCTGGAGTACTAAGTCTCCCGCGTGCCCATTCGGCCGGTCCCGGAACTGCTCCGGGTCCGGCCGATTCGTTTTCGCCGCTCCGCCGGTCTGTACCGGTGACCGATCCACCGGTGCGTGCCGGTGAGGGAAGGGAGCGGAGATGGCTGCGACGACGGACCGCGACGAGTTCGTACGGTTGACCGATCCGTACCGGCGGGAGCTGCTCGCCCACTGCTACCGCATGCTCGGGTCCGTGGACGACGCCGAGGACCTCGTCCAGGAGACCTATCTGCGGGCCTGGCGGTCGTACGAGGGGTACGAGGGCCGGGCTTCGCTGCGGACCTGGCTGCACCGGATCGCCACGAATACGTGTCTGACGGCTCTGGAGGGCCGGGTGCGGCGTCCGCTGCCCTCGGGGCTCGGGGGGCCGTCAGACGCGCCTGAGGAGCCGCTGAGGGGCCTTGCCACCGATGTCCCGTGGCTCCAGCCGCTGCCCGACGCGCTCATCGACCCGGCGACCGTCGTCGCGGCGCGGGGGAGTCTGCGGCTCGCCGTCGTCGCCGCGCTCCAGAACCTCCCGGCGCGGCAGCGGGCCGTGCTCATCCTCCGGGACGTGCTGGCGTGGCGGGCGCCCGAGGTCGCCACCCTGCTCGGAACGTCGACGGCGGCCGTCAAAAGCACCCTCCAACGCGCGCGTGCCCGGCTCGACGAGGTGGCGCCCGACGAGGACCTGGTGACCGAGCCCGAGGATCCCGGGGATCGCGAGCTGATCGACCGCTACATGGCGGCCTTCGAACACGCCGACATGGACGCGCTGCTGGGGCTCCTCCAGGACGGCGTCGAGCTGGAGATGCCCCCCTACCTGGAGTGGTTCAGCGGCACGAAGGACGTGCTGCGCTTTCTGGGGGTGCGCGTCGGCGAGCGGGGGCGCGTGCGCATGGTGCCCACGCGGGCCAACGGACAGCGGGCGGTGGGGGCGTACGAGCGAGGGGCGGACGGCGCGTACCGGGCGCATTCGTTGCAGGTGCTCGATGTGCGCGCGGCGCATGCGCTGGGTGTGTGGAGCGCACGCGGCACGCACGCCGGGCGTGCGCCGGGCGGGTTGGGCGTCCGCGGGGGGTCCATCGCGCGGATCACCGCCTTCCTCGATCCGGATCTCTTCGTGCGTTTCGGGCTGCCGAGGGTGTTGCCGCCGGTGCCGCCGAAGGCGCTGACGTGAACCCCGGGGAGCTGCTGGAACGCTCGCTCGCGTACGCCCTGGGGAGCGTCGCCGCCGTGGTGCCCGGGAGTCTGGGGCGGCCCACTCCATGTGCCCGGTGGGACCTGGGTGAGTTGCTGGGACACCTCGACGACTCGGTGGAGGCGCTCTACGAAGGAGTTGCCGGGGGCCGCGTGGGGCTGTGTCCCGCGCCGGGCGCGGCCGATCCCGTGTGTGCCTTCCGGGAGCGGGCGTGCGCCCTGCTGGGGGCCTGGGCAGTGGTGTCCGGGCAGGTGACGTCCGCGGAGCGCTCCCCGGGTGTGGGCGAGTCTTCCCCGGGCGAGGGTGACTCCTGCGTGGGCGTGGGCGACCAGTCGCTTGAGCTCGGGCTGCTGGCCGCCGTCGGTGCCGTGGAGATCGCGGTACACGGGTGGGACGTGGCCCAGGCGTGCGGGCGGACACGGCCGATCCCGCCGGGGCTGGCCGCCGAACTGCTCCCGGTGGCGCGGGGCGTCGTCGCGGACGCCGACCGGGGCGTGCGCTTCGCCGAACCGGTCGGCGCGCCGTCGTCGTGGCCCGGGCCCGGCGACCGACTGCTGGCCTTCCTGGGGCGGCACCCCGGACCGCCGCGATTCCTTTTCGGACGGGGCCGGGTCTGCCTTCCGTGAGTGATCCCTTGACCTCACGAAAGGAACCGTCATGGCTGACACGTTGCGTGCCCCGGTCCGTGAACCGGCTGCCGGTGCCGCGCCGCCGCGCCGCGCGTGGACCGTCGTACTGGCCGGACTCGGGGCGCTGCTCTGCTCCCTCGACGTGGTCGTCGTCTCCACCGCGCTGCCCGCCCTGCGGGCCGACTTCGGGGCGAGCCTGTCCGACCTGGAGTGGACGATCAACGCGTACAACCTCGTTTTCGCCTGCCTCACCCCCACCGGCGCCGCGCTCGGCGACCGGTTCGGACGACGGCGCATGTACGTGGCCGGGCTGGCCGTCTTCACCCTCGCCTCGGCGCTGGCGGCGCTGGCGGGCGGCCCCGGCCAGCTCATCGCCGCGCGCGTGGTCCAGGGGGCCGGAGCGGCCGTCCTGCTGCCACTCACGCTGACCCTGATCAGCGACGCCTTCCCGGCCGAGAAGCGGGGCGTCGCGATCGGTGTGTGGGGCGGCGTGACCGGGCTCGGCGTGGCCGCCGGGCCGGTGCTCGGCGGCGCCGTCACCGAGGGCCTGTCCTGGCAGTGGATCTTCTGGCTGAACGTGCCGACGGGGCTGGCGATGCTTCCCCTGGCCGCCCTCAAGCTCCGCGAGAGCTACGGCCCTCGCCCACAACTCGACGTCGTAGGGCTGCTGTTGGCCGCCGTGGGTCTGACAGGGTTGGCCTGGGCGCCGGTGCGGGCGCCGGAGGCGGGCTGGGGCAGCGTCGAGGTGCTGGGCGCGCTGGCCCTCGGCATCGCCTTCGTGGCGGCCTTCCTCGGCTGGGAGCGGTCGCGGGCGCGCTATCCGATGCTGCCGCTCGAACACTTCAGGAAGCGCGGCTTCTCCACCGCCAACGGCACGGTCTTCCTGATGTTCATGTCGCTGCTCGGCTCCCTGTTCATGATCACGCAGCTCTTCCAACTCGGCCTGGGCGAATCGCCGTTGCAGGCGGGCATGCGGATCCTGGCGTGGACCGGAATGCCGCTGCTGGTCGCGCCGATCGCGGGCGCGCTCGCGGACCGCTTCGGGAACCGGCCCTTCATGCTGACGGGCCTCGTCCTCCAGGCGGTCGGCATCGGGCTGCTGGCCCGGCAGGTCGAGCCCGGTGTCGGCTACGGCAGCATGGTCGTGCCGCTGATCATCGCCGGGGTCGGCATCTCCATGGTCTTCCCCACCGTCGCGAACGCGGTGACCTCTGCGGTGCCGCCGGGCGACGCGGGCGTGGCGGCCGGCGTCAACAACGCGCTGCGTGAGCTGGGCGGGGTCTTCGGAGTCGCCGTCGCCGCGGCCGTGTTCACGCGCTACGGCGGCTACGGCTCGGCGAAAACCTTCGTCGACGGCTGCGGCCCGGCCCTGTGGGTCTCGGCGGGGGCCGCGGCGGCGGGGGCGGTGGTGGCGGCGTTCGCCCCGTCACACGCCCAGGCGCAACGCGCGGAGGGTTCCCGGGACCAGGTTCAGCGCCCGGACGGTTCCCGAGTCCGGTCAGAGCACCCGGACGGTTCCCGGACCTAGGCTCAGCGCCCGGACGGCCCCGGCCCCGACACCCGGACGGCCCGGACCTAGGCTCAGGTCCCGCACCCAGCCCGCCCCGTGGGGCGCAGCGCCCGGCCGGTACCCTGCCGGGGCGCGGAGCCAGGTCTCTTCCCGTCCCCGGGGCGCACGGCCGGACAGCCTCCCCGCCCCCGGGGGCGCACGGCCCGGACCGCCCCGCGCCGGAGCTCGGGAGCCGGATGTTTCCCGCGCCCGGGTTCAGCGCCTGACACCTTCCGCCGCCCGGGCCTCAAGGGCTGACCATCCTCCCGACCGGCGCTCGAAATACCGTCAATTTCCCGCCCCCAAGGGCTTGTAGACGCCCGCCCCCCTCTTTATAGTCGGTATGACTATTAGTCAATCTGACTCTAAAGAGGGGGTGGGGGCGTGCTCGCACGGGAGGGCCGCGCGCCCGGCGGCAAGGCACCCGAGGGCTACGACAAGTACGCCTTCGAGCCCTTCGCCGTCACCGTCGACCTGGCCGTCCTGACGGTCCGTGCGGGCGCACTCCAAGTGCTGCTCGTCGAGCGGGGGCAGGAGCCGTACGCGGGCCGCTGGGCCCTGCCCGGCGGCTTCGTGCTGCCGCACGAGTCCGCGGAGGCGGCGGCCCGCCGCGAACTCGCCGAGGAGACCGGCCTCTCGGACGTCTCCGGACTCCACCTCGAACAGCTGCGCACCTACAGCGAACCCGACCGCGACCCCAGGATGCGGATCGTCTCCGTCGCCTTCGCCGCGCTGCTCCCGGACCCTCCCGAACCGCGCGGCGGCGGTGACGCGGCGCAGGCCCAGTGGCTGCGGTACAGCGCGCTCGGCCCGCTCGCCTTCGACCACGACAGGATCCTCGCCGACGCCCACGAACGCGTCGGCTCCAAGCTCGAGTACACCTGTCTCGCCACGTCCTTCTGCCCGCCCGAGTTCACCCTCGGAGAGCTGCGGCAGGTCTACGAGACGGTGTGGGGCACCGCCCTCGACCGGCCCAACTTCCGGCGCAAGGTCCTCGCCACACCGGGCTTCGTCGAACAGGTCCCCGGCGCCGCGCGCCTGACCGGAGGCCGCGGCAAACCCGCCGCGCTCTACCGGGCGGGCGGCGCCAAGTCCCTGCACCCACCCCTGCTGCGTCCCACTTCGGAAGGACGGCCCTGATGACCACCACGACCCTCGCGAAGCGCGCCGCGACTGGATCACTCATCGGTCTCGCTCTCGGCGACGCGCTCGGGTTCCCGACCGAGTTCAACTCCGTGCCGGCCATCCTCGCCAAGTGCGGGCCCTGGCGGCAGATGGCGCTGCCCAAGCCCGCGACGGTCACCGACGACACCCAGATGACGCTGGCGCTGGCGCGGGGGCTGCGCACAGCCATGGACCGCGGCCTGCTCGCCCCGCTGCGGATGGAGCGGCCGGTGCGCGAGGAGTTCGTGGACTGGTACCAGTCGCCCGACAACAACCGTGCGCCGGGCCGCACCTGCCTCGTCGCCTGCAACCTCCTCAAGAACGAGAAGCGCCGCTGGCAGGAGGCCAGCCAGATCGGTTCCAAGGGCTGCGGTGCCAACATGCGCGTGGCGCCGGTCGGGCTCATACGCGGTCTCAGTGACGAACAGCGGGCGGGTGCAGCCCAGTTGCAGGCCGCGCTCACCCACGGGCACCCCACGGCACTGGCCGCCGCCGACCTCACCGCACACGCGATCTGGCTCCTCGGCCAGGGCGCCGAGCCCATGGGACTCGTCGGCCTGCTGCGGTCGTACGCGATCGAGAACCGGCACCGCTACCACTCCCGCTGGCTGGGCGATCTGTGGACCTTCAGCGAGGACGCCACACCCGAGGAGTACGTCGCCCGCGGCTGGGACGAGTGCCTCGACGCCCTCGACCACCTCCGGCACGCCGTGCGCACCGTCTCGCCCGAGACCGACCCCTGCCTGGCCACCGGCGGGGGCTGGGTCGCCGAGGAGGCGCTCGCCACCGGCCTGCTGTGCTTCCTGCTCTTCGTCGACGAACCCCTCACCGCCCTGCGCCGCGCCGCCTGCACCTCCGGCGACTCCGACTCCATCGCCTGCCTGACGGGCGCCTTCGCGGGCGCCCACCACGGCTCGGACGCCTGGCCGACGGCCTGGGCCGACCGCATCGAGTACCAGGGCGACCTGATGTCGCTGGGGGCGCTTTGGGACGCTTGAGGGATGACCGACGTCCTCGACCTCGACCTCAAAGCCGTGGTGGCCGAGCAGCCCGACCCGGTGCTGTTCGCCACCGTGTCCGGAGCGCATCTCTACGGCTTCCCCTCGCGTGACTCGGACGTCGATCTGCGGGGCGTCCATCTGCTGCCCGCGGCCGAACTGGTCGGGCTGCGCGAGCCCGATGAGACCCGCTCCCGCATGTGGTTCCACGACGGCGTCGAGATGGACCTGGTCACCCACGACCTGCGCAAATTCGTACGGCTGATGCTGCGGCGCAACGGCTATGTGCTGGAGCAGCTGCTCTCCCCGCTCGTCGTGCACACCACCGACGCGCACCGCGAGCTGGCGGCACTCGCGCCCGGCGTCCTCACCAGCCATCACGCCCACCACTACCGGGGGTTCGCGACGACGCAGTGGCGGCTCTTCGAGAAGACCGGCGAACTCAAGCCGCTCCTCTACACGTTCCGCGTGCTGCTCACCGGCATCCACCTGATGCGCAGCGGTCAGGTGCAGGCCGATCTGCCGACGCTCGTCGAGCAGACGGCACAGGCTCCCGCCTATCTGCCCGACCTGATCGCCGCGAAGGCGGAACGGGAACACGGTGCGGCCGACATCGACCACGCACGCGTGAGCGGCGATGTGGAGCGGCTGCACACCCTGCTGGACGAGGCGCAGGGCGCCTCAGCGCTGCCGGACGCCCCGTCCGCGTACGACGCTCTGCACGCGTTCGTCGTCCGGGTCCGCCTGGAAGGCTTCCGGGGCGCTCCGGAGGGCTGAGGCGCGGCGTACGCGGATCAGAAAGTCCTCCACGCGCGCGTGGTCCGGTTCCGGTGGCAGCGGGCTGCCGGAGACCGCCTCGGCCGCGTCCGTCGCCAGGCGGGACATCCAGGTCTCGACCCGCGGCCACGGGACCTCCCCGCGCTTCACCGCGAGCAGGGGCTCGCGCTGGTCGCCGACGTCGATCGTCAGCGAGCCGGTGCGCAGCAGATCGCGGGAGCTCATCAGGAGACGTAGGAGGTGCATGGCGTGCTTCCAGCGCGGGGCGCCGTGCCGGCGGACATCGGCCTCCAGCTTCTTGTGCTGGCCCAGCGCGTAACGGGCGAACGTCTCGTGTGTCCGGCGGGAGAGAAACGCCTCGCGGAGGGCGAGCAGCTCGCGGGCCGTGTCGTCGGCGTACTCGACGAGGGGGGAGTGCAGGCACTCCAGGATGTTCGGGTTGGCGCGCAGGGCGAGGGCGCAGAAGCGCTCCAGCTCCCAGCTGAACTGTTCCCGCTCCGGGCCCTCCACGTGCGTCGGCGGCTTCTCGAAGCGCCAGAAAAGCGGGGCCGGGGCGAGGTACACGCCCCGGCGGTCCGTGTCGCTGGTGTCCGTGGCCAGACCGAAGGCGCGCGAACCCATGACACAGGCGTAGATGGTGTGGTCGCGTACCAGGGCCTCGGGATGCATGTCCCGGAGCGTACGTGCCGGCTCACGCCAGGTGGATCGAATTTCCCTCCACCGTGATCTTCTTCGCGGGCAGCGGACGGGTGGCCGGACCGTGCGCCACCGCGGCATTCTCGATCTTGTACTTACTGCCGTGGCAAGGGCAGTTGATGGTGCCGTCCGAGACGGTGCTCACCGTGCAGCCCTGGTGCGTGCAGATCGCCGAGAAGGCCTTGAAGTCGTCCTTCGTCGGCTGGGTGACCACGACCTTCTGGTCCTTGAAGATCTTGCCTCCGCCGACTGGGATGTCGCTCGTCTTGGCCAGCTCCTGGCCGGACGCCGCCGACGACGGCTGGGAGCCGCTGTTGTCGCCGTACTTGCTGCACCCCGCGAGCAGCGCGCACGCCCCGGTAGCGAGAACCGTGCGCCGCGTCGAGCGGTTGGTCATGTCGTCACTCCGAACGTACGGAAGAACCAGAGGGCGGAGGTCAGCCAGATGGCCGTGAGCACGGCGAAGACGAGGCCGCCGACGAACGGCAGCAGCCAGCCGGGCAGTCGCTCCGAGCGGAGCAGCAGCATCTTGGCACTGAAGGCACCGAAGAAGAAGCAACCCAGGAGCGAGTGCCACAAAACGCGCGTTTCGTACGTCTGATAGCCCAACGCGTACAGACAGTGCACCGCGACCGGCACCGCCACCAGGAAGGCGATCCGTCCCGACCAGCGGTGCAGCACCGCCGCCCAGCCGGGCCCCGGCAGTTTTCCGTACATCATGAGCGCCGACACGAACTGCACGAGCGCGAAGAAGAACGCCGTCGTCGCCAGCCATGACTTCACGGCGCCCGTGCTGCTGAATCCGGCGAGGTTGAAGGCGGTCCCCGTCGGGTCGTGCGTCTTGCCGTACACACCGAGGCCCACAGCGACCGCCGCGGCGACCAGGGCCGGGACGAGATAGCGGGCCGGGTTCGGGCGGCGGTGAGCGGGTGGGGGAGAGGGGAAGCCCTGGGTGGCGGCGTTCGGGTCCACGGTCATGATCGGTTCCCTACGGCAGAGCGGTCAGGGGGTGACAGGACGCGCGGTGAGCTGCTGTCCTTCGATCGTCACGGCACCGGTCACCGGGTCGATCCGGGGCGCCGCCGAGGGCTTGCCGTCACGGTCGAGGATGCCGACCTGCTTGCCGCCGGGCAGCACGATCCAGCCGCCGTCGAGCTTGGCGCCGCGCACCGTGGCCGTCGCCCGGTAGAGCCCGGACGGCTTGACGGCCTTGTCGGCGGTGAAGCCGTAGTGCCGCCCGCCCAGGGCGACGGTGCCGCGAATCCGCTTGCCGTCCTCGAGCGTGCCGGTGAGCTCGGCGCCGTTCTTGCCGGTGAGCTTCATGGTGCCGTCGTCCTTGACGTCGCCCTTCAGCCACGACTCCTTGTCGTGCCCGTCGCAGAAGTACGCGATCGCCTTGCCGTCGCGCAGGGAGACTGCGACCGCCGAGGAGTCGTCGTCGGTACGGCCCGCGTAGTCGGCGTTCGGCGGCGCGCTCCTCGAAGGAGAGGGCGACGGCGTGGTCTTCGTGGGCGTCGGGCTCGGCGGCGCCGTGACGCCGGGCGATTCCCGGTACGACGACGCGCTCTTCGTCCCCGTGGTCGCGTTGAGCGAGAGCATGAACACGCCGAGCAGCAGCCCCGCGAGAAGGGTGAGAAGGGGTCCTGGACGCTTCATACGGGCCTCCCCCGAGGCGAGTCTCCTGCCATGAGAGCGGACCGGTGCCCCCGCGTCCAGAGGCGCACGGGTGTGTTCTCACTACAAGTGGCGGATCAGGGCGGTTCGAGTGACATTGGCAGAGTCTGAGGCCGGGCGGTGACCTACCCCCGGCCGCACTCTGGAAAGGCGTGACCATGGCGGGTAACGATCTCGGCAGCCTGCTCGGCGGTCTCCTCGGCGGAGGCGGCCAGAGCGGTACCTCGGGCGGTTCCGGCGCGGGCAACATCCTGGGCGCGTTGCTCCAGTCCCTGACCAACGGCCAGAGCGGCGGCGGCAACCCCCTGGGCGGACTGCTGGACCTGCTCACCAAGTCGGGCCTCGCCGAGCAGAAGAACTCCTGGGTCGGCACCGGCGAGAACCAGCCGGTCACCGGTGCGCAGATCCAGCAGGCACTGCCGGACGAGACCCTCAAGCAGGTCGCCGAGCAGGCCGGCGTCACCCCTGACCAGGCGGCGACCCAGATCGCCCAGGCGCTGCCCGAGACGGTCGACAAGCTGACACCGGACGGAGCGCTCCCCTCCGGCTCGCTGGAGGACCTCATCAAGGCCCAGAACGTCTGAGCCGTGCCGGGTGCGCGGCGGCCGTCTCGCCAGGCGGGCGCCGCGCACCCGCGCGCGCACGGCCTGACTACGCTGGTGTGACAAGACGTGTACGCAGACCAGCGAGGAGTATCACCGTGGCGGTACGAGCGGTCCGGGGCGCCGTCCAACTGGAGCGGGACGAGTCCGGGCACATGGACGAGCAGGTCAGCGAGCTGCTCACCGCCATCCTGGAGCGGAACGCGCTCACCACGGACGACCTGATCAGCATCTGGTTCACGGCGACGCCCGATCTGCACAGCGACTTCCCGGCGGCCGCGGCGCGCAAGCTCGGCATCGTCGACGTCCCGCTGATCTGCGCCCAGGAGCTGGACATCGAGGGCGCGATGCCCCGTGTCGTACGCGTCCTCGCGCACATCGAGTCCGACAAGCCGCGCGCCGACATCGTGCATGTCTACCTGGGCGCGGCGGGCGCACTGCGCAAGGACATCGCCCAGTGAGGACCGCGCTCGTCATCGGAACCGGCCTGATCGGTACGTCGGCGGCGCTGGCGCTCTCCCAGCGCGGCGTCGTCGTCCACCTCGCCGACCACGACCCGGAGCAGGCCCGTACGGCAGCCGCGCTCGGCGCCGGTACGGACGAGGTGCCCGAGGGACCCGTGGACCTCGTGATCGTGGCCGCGCCGCCCGCGCACGTCGCCGCGACGCTCGCCGACGCCATGCGCCGCGGGGTCGCACGCGGCTACCTCGACGTGGCCAGTGTCAAGGGCGGGCCGCGCCGGGAGCTGGAGGCGCTCGGCCTCGACCTCTCCGCGTACATCGGTTCGCACCCCATGTCGGGCCGCGAGAAGTCGGGTCCGCTGGCCGCCACCGGTGACCTCTTCGAGGGGCGTCCCTGGGTGCTCACCCCCACCCGGGACACGGACACCGAGGTCCTGAACCTCGCCCTGGAGCTGGTGTCGCACTGCCGTGCCGTGCCCGTCGTCATGGACGCGGACGCGCACGACCGGGCGGTCGCGCTCGTCTCGCACATGCCGCACCTGGTGTCCAGCATGGTCGCCGCGCGGCTGGAGCACGCGGAGGAGGCGGCGGTACGGCTGTGCGGGCAGGGCATCCGTGACGTGACCCGCATCGCGGCCTCCGACCCCCGGATGTGGATCGACATCCTCTCCGCGAACCCCGGGCCGGTCGCCGACCTCCTCGCGGACGTCTCCGCCGACCTCGAGGAGACGGTGCGTGCGCTGCGTGCGCTGCAGTCCTCCGACGATGCCAAGCGGCGGGAAGGGGTCACCGGTGTGGAGGACGTGCTGCGGCGGGGGAACGCGGGGCAGGTGCGGGTGCCCGGCAAGCACGGGTCCGCTCCGCGGGCGTACGAGGTCGTGGCTGTCCTCATCGACGACCAGCCGGGGCAGCTGGCGCGGATCTTCGCGGACGCGGGGATGGCTGGGGTCAACATCGAGGACGTACGGATTGAGCATGCGACGGGGCAGCAGGCCGGGCTGGTTCAGCTGATGGTGGAGCCGAAGGCGGCGGGTGTGTTGAGTGGGGCGTTGCGGGAGCGGGGCTGGGCGTTGCGGCAGTAGGGGCGGGCGGGCCCGGCGGGCGGCAGCCCGCCGTCTGCCCGCGGCCGGGCCTGGTTTCCTGCGCCCGGCTCCGGCTCCGGCTCCGGCTCCGGCTCCTGCGCCCGGCTCCGGCCCCGGCCCCGGTTCCGGTTCCGGCCTCTGCTCCGGCCCGGCTCCGGTCCCGGTTGCGGCCCTGGCCCCGGCACTGGCTCTGGCGTCGGCTCCGATCCCGCTCAGGCGCCCGCGGCGGGCCCGGGGTCCTGCGCCTGCGGCGGGCTCTCGCCCCCTCCGCCCCTACCCGTCCCATACCTGGGGCTCCGCCCCAGACCCCGCCAAGGGGCGCTGCCCCCTGGACCCCCGCTCCTCAAACGCCGGAGGGGCTGGATTTTGCCCCCGGGCTGAATCCTTCCCCGGGACTGAATCTTGCCCGGGACTGAAACCTTGCCCCGGGACTGAAACCTTGCCCCCGGGACTGAACCCTGCCCCGGGACTGAACCCTGCCCCGGGGCTGAACCTCGCCCCCGGGACTGGATTTCGCCTCCGCTCCTCAAACGCCTCAGGGGCTCGATTTTCCCGGCCCGGCTCGGGCTGTGCAGCGCCGTGCGGGGGTGCTCGGTCTACCCAGTAACCTTGTGCGGGGCGCGATCGTGTCCCGGACAGACCTCCACCCCGCACCAGGAAGGTGTCTCCACCGTGGAAAACGGCGCCGCTCGGACCGCCCCGGCTGTGATTGTCGCCATTGACGGCCCCTCCGGCACGGGCAAGTCGAGCACCTCGAGGGCCGTGGCCGCGCAGCTCGGGCTGAGCTACCTGGACACCGGGGCCCAGTACCGGGCGATCACATGGTGGATGGTCAGCAACGGCATCGACGTCACGGACGCGTCCGCGATCGCCGCCGCGGCGGAGAAGCCGGAGATCATCTCCGGGACGGACCCGTCCGCGCCGACGATCTCGGTGGACGGGACGGACGTCGCGGGCCCGATCCGTACGCAGGAGGTCACCGCCAAGGTGAGCGCGGTCAGCGCGGTGCCGGAGGTGCGTGCCCGGATCACGGAGCTGCAGCGCTCGCTCGCCGCGTCCGCGGAGAACGGGATCGTGGTGGAGGGGCGTGACATCGGGACGACCGTGCTGCCCGACGCCGATCTGAAAGTCTTCCTCACCGCCTCCCCGCAGGCGCGCGCCGCCCGCCGCAGCGGTGAGCTGAAGGGCGCGGACATCAACGCCACCCGCGAGGCGCTCATCAAGCGCGACGCGGCCGACTCCAGCCGCAAGACCTCTCCGCTCGCCAAGGCGGACGACGCGGTCGAGGTGGACACCTCCGACCTCACGCTCCAGCAGGTCATAGAGTGCGTCGTCACCCTTGTCGAGGAGAAGCGGGCCGCCAAGTGACCGCACCCTCGGAGCGGGGAGCCGAGGTCGGGCGCCGCATCGGCGTCGGACTAATGTACGGGCTGTGGAAGCCGCGTGTCCTGGGCGCCTGGAAGGTCCCGGCGAGCGGCCCGGCGATCCTCGCCGTGAACCACTCGCACTTCATCGACGGCCCGATGGTGATGGGCGTGGCGCCCCGGCCCACGCACTTCCTGATCAAGAAGGAAGCGTTCATCGGCCCGCTCGACCCTTTCCTGCTCGGCATCGGGCAGGTGAAGGTGGATCGCGACACCACCGACCGCACCGCCATCACCGATGCCCTCGGCGTTCTGGCCAACGGTGGCGTTCTCGGGATCTTCCCGGAGGGCACCCGGGGCGAGGGTGACTTCGCTTCGCTGCGTGCCGGGCTCGCGTACTTCTCCGTACGCAGCGGAGCGCCGATCGTCCCGGTGGCTGTGCTGGGAAGTTCCGAGCGGAGCAGCCGGTTGATAAAGGGGCTGCCTCCGCTGCGCAGCCGGGTCGACGTCGTCTTCGGGGACCCCTTCGAGGCGGGCGACGGCAGCGGACGGCGTACGCGCAAGGCGCTGGACGAGGCGACCACGCGCATCCAGAAGCAGCTGAGCGCCCATCTGGACCACGCCAGGCGTCTGACCGGACGCCCGGAAAACGCCGGGCGCCCCACCGGGCCCTAGGCGACACTTGAGTAGTGGATCAGCCGGTATGCGGCGGTCCACCGATCACCACGAATGAACGACGAGGTACGGACTTCATGAACGACCACATCCAGCCCGAGGGCTCGGCAGAGCACGAGCACGGGGCGCTTGGCGATGCCGAGTACGCGGAGTTCATGGAGCTCGCCGCGGAAGAGGGCTTCGACGTCGAGGACGTCGAGGGCGCGATCGAGGCGGCGGGCCACGGTCCGCTGCCCGTCCTCGCCGTCGTCGGCCGTCCGAATGTCGGCAAGTCGACCCTGGTGAACCGCATCATCGGCCGCCGCGAGGCCGTCGTCGAGGACAAGCCCGGCGTCACCCGCGACCGCGTCACCTACGAGGCCGAGTGGGCCGGCCGCCGCTTCAAGCTCGTCGACACCGGCGGCTGGGAGCAGGACGTCCTCGGCATCGACGCGTCCGTGGCCGCGCAGGCCGAGTACGCGATCGAGGCGGCCGACGCGGTCGTCTTCGTCGTCGACGCCAAGGTCGGCGCCACGGACACCGACGAGGCGGTCGTACGACTGCTGCGCAAGGCCGGCAAGCCCGTCGTCCTGTGTGCCAACAAGGTCGACGGCCCGAGCGGCGAGGCCGACGCCTCGTACCTCTGGTCGCTCGGTCTCGGTGAGCCGCACCCGGTCTCCGCGCTGCACGGCCGCGGCACCGGCGACATGCTGGACGCCGTCCTGGAGGCGCTTCCCGAGGCGCCGGCGCAGACCTTCGGCGCCGCTGTCGGCGGCCCCCGCCGCATCGCCCTCATCGGCCGCCCGAACGTCGGCAAGTCCTCGCTGCTGAACAAGGTGGCGAACGAGGACCGCGTGGTCGTCAACGAGGTCGCCGGCACCACCCGCGACCCGGTCGACGAGCTGATCGAACTCGGCGGTGTCACCTGGAAGTTCGTCGACACGGCGGGCATCCGTAAGCGCGTCCACCTTCAGCAGGGCGCCGACTACTACGCCTCGCTGCGCACGGCCGCCGCCGTCGAGAAGGCCGAGGTCGCGGTCATCCTGATCGACGCGTCCGAGACCATCTCCGTCCAGGACCAGCGCATCGTCACGATGGCCGTCGAGGCGGGCCGCGCCATCGTCCTCGCCTTCAACAAGTGGGACACCCTCGACGAGGAGCGCCGCTACTACCTGGAGCGGGAGATCGAGACCGAGCTCCTCCAGGTGGCCTGGGCGCCGCGGGTGAACGTCTCGGCGCGCACCGGACGGCACATGGAGAAGCTCGTCCCGGCGATCGAGACGGCCCTGGACGGCTGGGAGACCCGCGTCCCGACCGGCCGTCTGAACGCCTTCCTCGGCGAACTGGTCGCCGCCCACCCTCACCCGATCCGCGGCGGCAAGCAGCCCCGCATCCTCTTCGGCACGCAGGCGGGCACCAAGCCCCCGCGCTTCGTGCTCTTCGCTTCCGGCTTCATCGAGCACGGCTACCGGCGCTTCATCGAGCGCCGGCTGCGCGAGGAGTTCGGCTTCGAGGGCACCCCGATCCACATCTCGGTGCGGGTGCGCGAGAAGCGCGGAGCCAAGAAGAAGTAGAAGTGTAGAAGTAGCGGTAACTACGCGAAAGGGACGACTCCTCGAGGAGCCGTCCCTTTCGCGTGCGTGGGTCAAAGACCCCGGCGGGGTGCGGGCGGCAGCGCGGCCGGGATGTGGTGCATTCCCGTGCTGTACTGCCGCCCGGTCGCCTGCCAGACGGCGGTCGCCGTCGCGGTGTGCCCCTGCTGCGCGGCGCCCTGGCGCGCGGAGAGCGCACCCGCGCTGTACGAGCTGTAGGAGTTGTACGAGTTCGACGAGCCGTAGGAGTTCGTACCGTGCGGGAGGCTTCCGAAAGCCGTGAAGCCCAGCTCCTCTTCGCCGTGCCGGTCGCCGGGCAGGGCCCGGTAGGACCTGACCCACTCGGCGTAGAGCGCGTCGTAGATCGGCGTGGTCGATGACCCGACCGGAGGATCCTGGGCTTGTCGCGCGGACGGGATCGGCTGGAAGGGACGGCGGCGGGGGACGTCGTAGGTGTGCACGTATGTGCCAACGACCCCACTGCCCAACGGATGCGGCCACCGCGTTGCTTTCGCAGGTCAACCGGAGTGTGCCCGGCGCACTTTCGGACGGTCCGGGCTCCGCTCCCGCCCGCTGCTCAGGTCCCCGCGAGCGGCAGGGTGGCGCCTACGAGCTTGCCGTTGGCCGCCGCCTTGTCGAGCGCGTCGCGCAGCAGGTCCTCGCGGGGCTGGCGGCCGATCGACCCGACCGGGGCGGCGAACAGGAGCACCTGCTGGTGCTTGTTGGCGGCCGCCCGCCAGCTCTCGGCGACCTGGAGCGCCTGGTGCGCCTGCCACCAGGCGACGGGGGAGCCGCCACCCGTGCCCGGCTGGAGCACGGCGTGCAGCTGGCCCATGGCGAGCAGCACGGACCAGCCGTGCAGCACCGGCGGCACCGAGTTGAGCTCCGTCACCGGCATGAAGCCCTGCTCGATGAGGAGGGGCAGGAAGTCGTCGCCGACATCGGTCGAGCCGGGCCGCACGATGGGCCCGGTCGGCTCGACGACGAGGGCCGGGTGCAACTCGCCGTTGATCAGGACGAGTCCGCTGGTGACCCCGAGCACGGCCTGCTCGGGGGCGGCCTCGGCGGGTACGCCGCCGGGGCTGATCGAGCGGACGGCGCCCTGCAGTTGCTCCTCGGTGACCTGCACGACCTGTGAGGGCAGACAGGTGGCGTGGGCGAAGGCGAGGACGGCGGTCTCGTCGCCGATGAACAGGACAGTGCTGGTGCGCTCCTGTTCCGAGTCGCCCGGGGTGCGGCAGGACGTGCAGTCGTAACTGCCGGGGGCGTTCTCTCCGGCGAGCAGCCGGTCGGCTTCTTCGTCGCCGATCTCGGCGCGTACGTCGTCGCTGACGTCGAGCATGCGCGGCACGGTGGCTCCTCGGGATGCGGTGCGTGGCGGTGCCGGGTGGCTCCCGGCCCATGAACCCGGAGGGTTCCCGGCTCATGAAGATGACAACGGGCGATCTGTGGCCGGAGTCACGCCCGAGAGCGAACGGAATCGAACCATCCGACGCCCAGCGTGAGGCTCTCCCCGGAATCAGTCACTCCCAGTCAACTTCTATGAGGACCAAGGAAGTTGGTCCAGTGAAGTGAGTCACAGATCACCAGGGCGGCAGGTCGACAAATCCGGAAATCACCCAATGAAGTGGGTGGCCTAAATTCGACGATACTCGCGGTAACGGCGAACTGGCCTCGAATGACAAGGACTTGGTTGATATCGGGGCGACGGGCTCCATAGATTGCTCCGCCGTGTGCAACGAGCACCGCTCGGGTACGTCCGCCGGCCGAACCAAGCCAGCTCGCAGCACAGCCTCCGGCGGACGGGGCGGAGCGCGACGACCGCGCCCTACGCGCAGGGAACCGCGCCCCGCCTTGGGGGACCCCGAGTGTTTCGAGAGGGAACTTCATGTCCGTATGTGCCCAGAACACTCAGGTCACTCATAAGGCTCGTACGACTCGTACGACGGCGGTCCTCGCCGGCGCGGCACTGCTCGCCCCGCTCGGACTGCTCGCCGCGACCGGCAACGCCGCCGCGGCCGACAGTGGAGTGTGGGACCGCATCGCGCAGTGCGAGAGCGGCGGGAACTGGCACATCAACACCGGAAACGGCTACTACGGAGGACTTCAGTTCTCCGCCGGCACCTGGCGCGCGTACGGCGGAGCGGCCTACGCGTCGACCGCCGACAAGGCGTCCAAGGGGGCGCAGATCGCCATCGCCGGCAAGGTCCAGCGCGCACAGGGATGGGGCGCGTGGCCCACCTGCTCGGCGCGCGCCGGAGCCTACGGAAACGCGCCCGCGTCCTCGGGCGGCGGGTCGGCCGCGGGACCGGCCGTGACGAAGTCAACACCCAAGACGGCGCCGTCGACGTCGAAGCCGTCGAAGGCGCCTGCACGTCCGTCGGGCCACACCAACCGCGGCTCGTCCCGGGGCGACTACACCGTCCGCGGCGGCGACACGCTGAGCGGCATCGCCGCGCGGCACGGGACCACCTGGCGGAAGATCTACGCCGCCAACAGGGCCGTCATCGGCGGTGATCCCGACCTGATCGTGCCCGGACAGCGGCTCGACATCTGAGCCCACCCCCTCGCTCCGGGCACGGGGCTCCGCCCGGTCCTCCGACCGGGTGGGGCCCTGCTCGCGCCGGGCGCGGCTCAACGTGCGGGCGGCGCGGGCCGCTTAGCGTGGCCCGATGTACCTCATGCCGGCCACGCGGACCCCGCCGAGCCCGTCGATCACGCGCGTTCGGTACGCGGCTGTGGTCGCCGCCGCCCTGGCCGTCCTCGTCCTCCTTGTCCTCCTCCTCGTTCCTCAACGGGCGGCCGCCGCTCCCCCGCCCCCGTTTCCCGGCTCCCAGGCCGTACAGGTGTCCTACGACTGCGCCAAGGATCAGTGGCCCTGGGGCTGCGTCGCCGAGTGCGAGAGCAGCGGACGCTGGAACGCCAACACCGGGAACGGCTTCTACGGTGGGCTGCAGTTCCGGCGGCCCACCTGGGAGAAGTTCGGCGGGCTCGCGTACGCCCCGCGTGCCGATCTCGCCACGCGCCAGGAGCAGATCACCGTCGCAGAGGAGGTGGTGGCCACCCAGGGATGGGAGGCCTGGCCCGCCTGTTCCAAGAGGTACGCCCTGCGGGGCCGCATGCATGCGGTGAAGGCCGGCGAGACACTCTCGTCGATCGCCCGCAAGTACCGGGTCAAGGGCGGCTGGCAGGCGCTGTACAAGGCCAACAAGAAGATGATCGGGAGCCGTCCGGGACTGCTGAACGTGGCTACCCTGCTCGTCATCCCGAAGGGTTCGCGCCGCGCCCGGCGCTCGGACCGCGCCCTGTTCGGCCCGCCCTTGAGCCCCCTGACCCCGTCGGCCCCCCTGTCGACTCGGCCGCCTCTCCGCTGAAGGCGACCGCGCCACGGCGCAGTTCATGGACATACGTCGTCCGGCCCGCCCGTTCGCGCAGGCCAGGCGGCAGCCGCTGCTCCGCGACCACCACGCACGCGTGGAGGCCGCTCAGCAGCTCGTACGTCCGTGCCGCGACCGCCGGTGACATGCCCTGCGCGGGTTCGTCGACGAGCACCACGCGCGCGCGTGCCAGCAGGGCGCGGGAGAGCGCGAGCATGCGCTGCTCGCCGCCGGAGAGGGTGCCCGCGCGGCGGGGGAGGAGGGAGGCCAGCTGTGGGTAGGCGTCGAGGGCGGCGGCGAAGTCGGCGGCGGCCAGCTCCAGGTTCTCGCGGACGGTGAGCGAGCCGAAGACGGCCCGGCGCTCCGGGACGAGGCACAGCCCACGCCGGGCGCGCTCGTAGGCGGGCAGGCGCGTCACGTCGGCGCCGTCCCAGACGACGGCCCCGCCGGACAGTGGCACGGTGCCGGCGAGGGCGCGCAGCACGGTCGTACGGCCGGAGCCGTTGCGGCCCAGGAGCACGGTGAGGCCGGGGCCCGGGGCGGCCAGGTTCACGCCGTGCAGGGCCTCCAGGGGGCCGTAGCGCACGCGCGCGTGGCGCAGGGCGATGCTCATCCGCCGGTCCCCGTCTCCAGGACGCGGTCGGCGGGCCCGGAGGCGACGATCCGTCCCGCCGCCATGACGTGGACGGTGTGCGCCAGGTCGGCGACCAGGTCGAGGTCGTGCTCGACGACGAGGAGTGCCGCGCCGTCCGCGGCGAGGGCCCGCAAGACGCGGGCCAGCGCCGTCACTTCGCCGGTGTCGAGTCCGGCGGCGGGCTCGTCGAGGAGCAGCACCCGCGGGCCCCCGGCGAGCGCCCGCGCCAGCTCGACGCGTCGCAGCGTCCCCGTCGGCAGCCCCGCCGCGTGCAGCGTCCGCACCGGGCCGTCCAGCCCGAGCAGCCGCAACGCCCGTTCGACGGCGGCCGGATCGGCGAGACGGCCCTGCTCAGCGCCCACCCGAACAATTTCGGCAACGGTCAATGACGGGAAAACCGCCAGCTGTTGGAATGTCCGAGCGATCCCCAGCCGGGTACGCGCCTGCGCGGCCAGCCGGGTGATGTCCCGCTCCCCGAGCAGCACCTGCCCGCACGAGGGGCGCAGGGTACCGGCGAGACAGTGGAAGAGCGTGCTCTTGCCTGCGCCGTTGGGTCCCACGACGGCGGTGACCTCTCCGGGCAGCACATCCAGGTCGATGCCGTCGAGGGCCGTGAAGCCGCCGTAGGAGACGTGGAGCCGGCGGGCGCGGAGGGCGGTGCGGGCCGGGACAGGGGATGCCGGGTGGGGCCCGGCTCGGCGTGGGATGGCGGTCCAGCGCCGCGGGGCCGGATCCCGTCCCGGTTCGCTTGGCGGTGCGGTCCTGCCGGTTCGCGGGGCGACCTCTGGCCGGCTGGGGGGTGCGTGTGGTTCCCCGGCGGGCGCATCGGTGTCGGGGACGGCCCAACCGGCAGCGGTGGGCGGCACGGCGCCGGCAGATGGAGGGGCCGGGGGCCCCAGGCCTGAACCGTTTGGGAGGTCGGACTTGAGCGGAGCGCGTCGGACGTCGTGCGCCGCGGATGCTTCCGGTCGCCGTCGCCTCGGCACGACCGGCGTGATTCTCCCCGGTACGACCGGCGTGATTCTCCCCGGTACGACCGGCGTGATTCTCCCCGGTACGCGCGGTGTGGCTCTCCCTGGTACGCCCAGCGGGGTTCTCCCCGTGCCCGGGTGCGCGGTCGGCACCGGTCGCCGGGCGCTCCCCACCTGTGCCGGGAGCAGTTGTCGCCGTACGCCCGTTCCCAGCGGTGTCAGTGTCGCCCGGCGGCGCAGCCGGAGGCGGGAGGCCGCTGTGCGCAGCGCTTCGTACGGGCCTCCGGGGAAGCGGCCGACGAGGACCGCCAGTACGCCGATCAGGGCCGCCGCCACGCCGCCGCGTGCCCCCGCGTCGAGCCCCACCAACAGGGCCGCAGCGGCCAGGGCGCCGAGGACGCTGTCGGCGCCGAGGACCACGACCGCGGCGAACCACAGCAACCCCCGGACAGGGTCGTACGCGGCGGCGTCGAAGGCGCGCAGGCCCATGCCGAGCATGCCACCGCCCAGCGCGGCCAGTGCGGCGCCCGCGACGAACGCGGTCAGCTTCAGGGTGGGGACACGGACGCCCGCCGCCGACGCGCCCGACTCGTGGTCGCGCATGGCGGCCAGGGCCCGGCCCGTACGGCCTCGGCGCAGAGCACTCGCGGCGAGCAACGCGGCGGCCAGCAGGGCGAGTTCGAGGACGTAGTACGCGCGGTCGCCGTCGAAGCCGGCCGGGCGGTCCAGCGACAGCCCTGACGTGGCGTACGGCTGGGCGAAGACGAAGCGGCTGACGCCCACGCCCACCGCGAAGGTGGCCAGCGCGAGCGCCAGCCCGTGGCGGCTGATCGCCGGCCAGCCGGTCAGCACGCCGAGCGGGGCGACCAGCAGCACGGCCACCGCGAGTGCGGCCAGTTCCGGCAGCCTCGGCAGGCCGGGGAAGCGGCCCGCCGCCAGCAGAGCGGTGAAGAGGGCACCCAGACCCGCGTACGCGGCCTGCCCCAACGAGATCTGCCCGCCCCGGCCGGTGACGACAACCAGGGACAGCAACACCACGCCCAGCGCCGGGACCTGCACCGACGTATGCAGATCCGAGCCCGCGAACCCGAGGGGCAGCAGGAAGAGCACGACCGCCACTATCCAGGCGCCCGGCGGCGTCGCCACGCGGGCCGTCGCCGTGCGCGGCAGCGCGTCGCGGGTGCCGATGCCGGGCAGCACGAGCGCCGCGATCAGCAGTGCGACCACGAACAGGTTCGCGCCGACCGCCTGGAGCAGCGGTTCGGCCCAGCCCGCGGGGTGCAGCCGCGTCAGCTGGCTCTGCGCGACCCCGATACCGAGGGCCACCACGACGGCGATGGGGAGGCTGCGCATCCGGGCGGCCACCGCCACCGCCATCACCTCCATCACGAGCAGCGGCATGCCGTACGGGTCGAGGCGCACGTAGGCGGCGAGCAGCACGCCCGTCAGACCCGCCGTGAACGAGCCGAAGGCCCAGCCCGCCGCGGCCACCCGGTCCGCGTCGATGCCACCGAGGACGGCCAGCGAGCGGTCGTCGACGACGGCACGCAACTCCCTGCCGAAGCGGGTCCAGTGCGTCACGGCCCCCACGCCCACGGCCAGCGCGACGGCCACCGCCAGTTGCCCCCACGGATCCGCCGACACCAGCGCCGGCGCGTCCGCGCGCGCCCCGGTGCCCCACACCAGGGCGGCCCCGCCGACCATCAGGACGAAGACGCCGATGGACGCGACGAGGGTCTGCGCGGGGTCGCCGCCCAGGACGGACAAGGGGCGGAAGACGAAACGTTCCAGGACCATGCCGATGGCCGGGGCCACGACGAGGAGCGTCACCGAGGCGCCGAGCGCGAGCGGCCAGCCCCACTCGACGGTGAACTGGCGCAGCAGATACGCGCACACCATCGCGATCGCGCCGTGCGCGAAGTTGAGTACGCCGGTGGCCCGGTGAGTGACGATCAGCCCGATCCCGGTGAGCGCGGCGGCGCTGCCGACGGAGAGACCGGCGAGCACGAGGTCGTACGTCAGTGACGCCATCAGTCGCCCGGTTCGGCGGACGGATCAGCAGCGGACGGATCAGCGGCGGAGGGGCCGGCGGCGGATCGATCGGCGACAAACGGACCGGCTGCCGAGGGACCGATGGTGGACGGACCGGCGGCCGACGGGCCCGTGGCGATTGGCTCGGCCGGGGAGGGATCGGCGGTGAATGGACTGGTGGTGATTGGACCGGCGGGGGAGGGATCGGCGGTGAATGGACCGGCGGGGGAGGGATCGGCGGTGAACGGGCCGGTGGTGATTGGATCGGCCGGGGACGGACCGTTGGCGGCTGGACCCGTGGGGGACGGCTCGCAGATCGGGCACGGTGCCAACTCCCCGCTCGCCAGCACCCGCGAGTCCACCGGCACGGCCTCCGGCTTCCCGGCGACCAGGGGGCAGTCCGCGCGGTGCCACAGCGTGCCGCCGGGCACCATCAGCAGTTCGCCGCTGGTGGCCAGGGGCGTGGCCGCCAACTGCCCGGGCTCATCCGCGTCGGCGGGCTCGGCCGCCACGAGCAGCCCGTACAGCTCCTCGACGCGCGCCGCTGCCAGCGCGTTCCTGCCGTGCGTGAGCAGCACCGCGCCCGCGATGATCAGCGCCGCGCCGGGCACCGTGCACGAGGCGAGGTAGGGCAACTGGCGTTCGGCGTACCGCTCGCCCGAGATGCCGTACCAGCCGATGACGCACAACACCGCTCCGGTGGCGAGCGCGGCCCACCCGGCCCACAGGACGGGGTGCACGGTCCGCAGTCGAGCTGTCCGCATCCGGGCTCCCACACGTCATGTGTCTGTCCATGTCAGCCAATGGCTTGCACTATGCCTTCTGGAAGTTGACCCTGAAAGCACCGGGCGCACCTGGCCCGGACGACACCCGGTGGTGAGCCAGATGGTTCTCGGGAGCGATCTCAGGCGGGCGAACGGCCGGGGGGTGGCAGCGGCGGTCGTCCTCGTCTTCGCCGCGGCCCTCACCGCGTGCGACGACAGCGGCGGCCGGTCCACGACGGTCCCCACCCCCTCCGTGGAGAAGTCGACGAGCGCTCAGCCCAGTGCCGCGGCCCCCTCCGATCCGGCGGCGGCCGAGAAGGAGATCAAGCGGAACTGGGAGAAGTTCTTCGACCCGGCCGTCCCCCAGAACGACAAGCAGGCCGTCCTGGAGAACGGCGACCGGATGACCAAGGTCCTGCAGGGCTTCAACGGCGACAAGCGCGGCCAGCAGGTCCAGGCGAAGGTCGAGAAGGTCGAGTTCACCTCGCCGACCGACGCGAACGTGACGTACTCGCTGACCCTGAAGGGCGCCACCGCCCTACCGGGCGCCTCCGGGACGGCCGTTGAGCAGGACGGCACCTGGAAGGTCTCCGTCAAGACGCTCTGCGCGCTGGTCCAGCTGAGCGGCAATGAGTCGCCTGGCCCCGGTTGCTGAGTCGGCCGCCCTGGCCGTGCTGCTCCTCCTGGGCACGGCCTGCGGCAGCCGCCTCCCCGAGAGCGACTTCGAGCACCGGTCCACGCCCACGCCGCCAGGAGGCACCGCCCCGATCCGCGTCGGCATCATCACCAGCGCCACCAGTCCGGTCGGCGGCTCCGCCTTCACCGGCCCGCGCGACGGGGCGAAGGCCTACTTCGACCGGCTCAACTCCCGTGGCGGCATCGACGGGCGGCTCGTCGAGGTGCGTCTGTGCGACGACGGGGGCAGTGGTGTCGGCAACAACGAGTGCGTGCACAAGCTGATCGACGAGGACAAGGTCGTCGCCCTCGTCGCCACCACCGCCCTCGACTACGCGGGCGCCTCCCGGGTGTCCCACGCGCGCGTGCCCGACATCGGCGGCCAGCCCATCGGTGCGGCCTACGACACGTACCCGCACCTGTACGGGATCTACGGCAGCCTCTCGCCCCGGAGCGGCACCCCCGGCTGGGGCGGCAAGCTGTACGGCGGCACCGAGGTCTACCACTACTTCAAGCGCGCGCAGGGCGCCCGTACGGCCGCCGTCGTCTCCTACAACCAGTCCGCCTCGGCCGCCTACGCCCGGCTCGTCACCCAGGGACTGAAGGCCGAGGGCTACAAGGTGGTGAGCGAACAGGTCGACTTCGCGCTGCCCAACTTCCGGGCTGCCGCCGCCGACTTGAAGGACCAGGGCGCCGACCTCGTCTTCGACGCCATCGACACGCACGGCAACGCCCAGCTGTGCAAGGCGATGGACGACGTAGGTGCCAAGGTCATCGCCAAGGTCACCAACGTCCAGAACTGGACGTCCACCGTTCCCGAGGACTACAAGGACTCTCCGCGTTGCCGCAATGCCCTGTGGGCGACCGGGTCGAGCCGGAATTACGAGGACACCGGTGACGCCGCTGTGCGGGAGTTCCGCGACGCGACCAAGGGGCTTGCGACGCACTCGCAGTGGCAGGTGGAGGGGTGGGCGGCCGCGAGGTGGTTCGCGGACGCGGCGCAGTCCTGTGCGGGGCGGGGAGTGACGCGGGCGTGTGTCGACGGATTCATGAACCGGGGGGAGCCGTACACCGCCGGTGGGCTGCTGGTTCCGGTCGCGTACGAGCGCCTCGCCAAGCCTCCGAAGAGTCGCCGAACGTGCCTGTCGGTGGCCCGTTGGACCGACGGCCGGGGCTGGGTCTCCCAGGGGGACATGAACGCCAACTGCTTCGAGGTGCCGCAGCTGCCGTATCGGCCGTGACGGGGTGTGGGTGAGGGGATTTCGCCCCCTCCGCCCCTACCCGGTACCTGGGGGGCTCCGCCCCCCAGACCCCCCGTATCGCGCTTCGCGCTCGTCCTC
>NZ_JBEZKJ010000080.1:0-37759 GCF_040651675.1 Streptomyces sp. NPDC048415
TCGCACGGCGGGTTCGGCGGGCGGGGACGGGAAAACCGGCACCGGAAACGGTGCACGGCGTCCCGTCCCCGACCCAACACAGGGAACTGGACCGCTGCGGTGCCGAACTCCTCTTCCAGGTTCTGACCGAACGCAAGGAGAAGAACAGCGTGGCCATCGCCTCGAACGAGTTTTTCTCCGGCTGGACCAAGACTTTCACCGATCCCCGGCTCTGCGGCGCCATCGCCGACCGTCTCACCTTCGGCAGCAACATCATCGAGACCGGCACCGACTCCTGCCGCCTTGCCCAGATCCGAGCCAACAGGCCACCGGCTAGCCTTCTCCGCCCCTGGCGGTCGACTCGCTGCCGGCCGGCCACACCGCCTGCCCCGCCCGCAAGTGGGACCAAAACCCGTTCCCAAACGGCGCCACTACTCATCCGTGAAGCCAGCACGGGCCGTTCTCGGCCGCCGTTCAGCTGGTCACCACCGCACGTCGGCGGCATCTGAGATTCGCCCACCGCTGGCCCTGGACCGACATCATCATCAGGGCGATCGAGTGGCTCGAAACCCCCCTGGGTCTCGGCTGACCAGCAGCGTTCACCGCCCGACGACCCGCACGCCAAACCCAAGTCGTGGAAGGGTGTCGGTTCTCGACGTTGGCCGTGTGGTGGTCCTGGTTGACGCCCCCAGGCGGTGCTGGCTTTCTACCGCGGCGTTCTCGGTCTCTCTGTCTCGCACGACCTGGCGACAGATGGGTATCGCTACTTGCACATCGGTGTGCCCGGCCAAGAGGTGGTCGGCCTTGGGCTCTTCGCCTCGTCCAGCGGTCGAGCCAGCGGTGCTGGGTTTTGCCTGATGATGCCTAGACCGGGCCGACACCGCGCAGCGCGGCGCGGCGCATGAGGCTTCGCTGCCCGTACCCTCCGGATTGTCGTCGGCGGCCGCTGTCACCCCACGCAACCGCGGTATCCGGGCGACGCCATAGCGGTCCAGCAGCTCGGTGCGGACCGTGACCGCCGAAGACTCGTCAGCTGCGGTGGCCCGGACAGGCGCACGCCCACCGGTCCGGTGGCAGCACGCGCCGCCCCGGTCAGCGGTCAGCGGTCAGGGGTCAGGGGTCAGCGGATCAAACTCAAGGCAGCGATGCCGGTCGTACCTCGGTCAGACGCCGCCCCGAGGCACCCAGTCATCCTCACAGTCGTACCGCGTCGAGCGTGGTGTGGAACGTGTCACCGTAGAGGTGCGAAGAGGGCCGGTGATTACCAGCCCTCGACTTCAAACGTTGCAGCTCTTCGATCGTCAACGTGGTTCCTCGTCCACGGTGAACGGAGAGCCTGAGGAGATGAGCTGAATAAGTTGCTCGCGGGTGACGTCGGCCGAGGTGCCCTGCCAGACAGTTCGTCCTTGTCGTAGGACGTGGAAGCGGTCGCCGAGCGCGTACAGCTCTTCCAAGTCGTCCGAGACGACGAGGACGGCGGCGCCGGCGTCGGCGCGTTCGCGCAGCAGACGGTGGATCTGTGCCTTGGTGCCGATGTCGACGCCGGCGGTGGGCTGATCGATGACGAGCACGTCGGGATCGGCGGCGAACGTCTTGCCGAGGACGACCTTTTGCTGGTTGCCGCCGCTGAGTGTCGCGGCGTTGGCGTCGATGTCGCCCGGGGAGATTTCCAGGTCCTCGACGAGGCGGGTGCTCAGGCGCCGGACGGTGCCCCGTGGTACGACGCCCCAGCGGCCCAGTCGGCGGTGCATGGCCATGAGACACAGGTTCCACGTCAGTGGTGCGGACAGGCTCAGTCCTTGGTGTTTGCGGTCCTCCGGTATGAGTGCAACGCCGTGGGTGATGGCCTGGCGCGGGGTCGTGAAGGTCACCTGGTTGCCGCGGAGGCGAAGGCGTCCGCTCGTGGGCTTTTCGGCACCGCTGAGGACCCTGCAGAGCCTGGTCCGGCCGGAGCCTACGAGCCCGGCCACGCCCATGATCTCTCCCGCCCGCAGGCTGATGGTGACGTCGCGCAGGCGGGGTCCGCAGCTCACCGAATCCGCCTCCAGGACGACGGGCTGCCGGTCGTCGGCGTGGTGGGAGGCGACTTCCTCGTCCAAGGTCCGTTTGAACTTCTCCCCCAGCATCAGCTCGGCCATCTGGACCACCGATAGGGACTTTGTCGGCTCCGAGGCGATGGCTTTGCCGTTGCGCATCACCGTGAGCCAGTCGGTCACCTCCTGGACCTCCTCGAGGAAGTGGGAGATGAAGACCAGCCCCACGCCGCCGTCGGCCAGTTCGCGCACGACGCGGAACAGGGACTGCCGTTCCGCCTCGGACAGGCGGGCGGTCGGCTCGTCCATGACGAGTACCTTCACATCGTCCGCGAGGGCTTTCACGATCTCGATGCGTTGCCGGATGGCCGGACTGAGCGTGCCGACGCTCGCGTCGAGACTCTCGCCGATCTCGATGCCGACTTGCTCGACCAGGCCCTCGGCCCGGCGGTGGACTGCCCGTCGGCTGTAGCGCCACCGTCCGGGCTCCTGTCCGAGCAGGAGGTTCTCGGCAATGGTCATCTCGGACACCAGGCTGAACTCCTGGTGGATGACAGCGATTCCCTCCGCCCTGGACTGGCGTGGGCTGCCCAGCGTCGCGAGCTTGCCGTCGACGGTGATCACGCCGTCGTGGTCCGGGTACAGGCCGGCCAGCGTCTTCACCAGGGTCGATTTTCCTGCACCGTTCTGTCCAATGAGTCCGTGGACCTGTCCGGCGCGCACCTGGAAGTCGACGTGATCGAGCACCGTGACAGGACCGAACCGTTTGGTTACGCCCGAGAGCTGGAGCCTGATGTCGCTGGGCATGGACACTCATTCCTCTGTTTGCGCTGGCGTATCTGAAGTGGGCGGAGATTCCGCGGTGGGAGATCGGCCCGGTTGGCCGGAGGGCAGGGAGGTCCGCCCGGCGCGCCTGCGGTGCGTGCCGGCAGGCGCGCAGGGCATTCAGGTCAGCCGCTCCACTCGGCGGGGTCGGCGTCCACGTTGTCCTTGGTGATCAGTGGCAGCGGGATGTAGTAGTTGGGCTGCTTGACCTTGTCCTTCTGGCCGGTCAGCCAGTACTTGGCGTACTGGGCACCGAGCTTGCCTTCGAGGACGGGGCTCTGGTTGACGGTGCCGTAGAGGGCGCCGGACGTGATGGCGGCCTCGACCTGCTTGGAGTAGTCGCCTGCTATGAAGCGGATCTCGTTGCGTCCGACCTTCCGGGCGTACTGGGCGCCGACGTACATCTCGGGCCCCTCGGCGACGATGGCGTCCAGCTTCCCCTTGGGGTACTTCGAGAGCAAGTCCTGGGTCACGGACAGGTTTTCGCTGTTCTTGAAGTTGTCGACCGGCGTGGCAACGATCTTGATGTCGTGGTGGCTCTTCAGGACGTCCTTGATGCCCTTGAGCCGCTCGACCTGCGGCGTGTCGCCGAGCGGTCCGAGCTCGATCGCGATCTTCCCGCCCTTGGGCAGCGCCTGAACGATGAGCTTGCCCTCGCCCTGTCCGTACTGGAAGTCCGAGGCTCCGATGTACGTCACCAGGTCGGCGCCGGGGCTGAGCTGAGCGTTGAGTGCCATCACCGGTATGCCGGCGCGGTTGGCCTGCTTGATGGCAGGGATGACGGCGGTCGGGCTGGAGGAGCACACCAGGATCAGGTCCACATGACGGGCCACCAGGGTCTCTACGTTGGCGGCCTGCTTGGCGTTGTCGAGGCCGCCGTTGAGGGTGACGGTCTTCATACCGAGCCGCTTCGCCTCGGCCTCGAAGGCGGAGTTCATCGAGGCGAGGAAGGGGATCGTGGTGTCGGCGTTGGCGAGACCGATGGTGAAGGTCTTGTTCTCGCCGCCGGCATCGGTGCTGCCGCTGTCGCCACAGGCGGCCGTGAACACGGTCAGCGACGCAACGGCGGTCGCGGCGGCCAGGCCACGTCTGAACGTGCGGGCGGGGATGGATGCGGACATGGTGCTCCCTTGGGGCGTCTCGTGCGGAAGTCCGCGGAGGACTTGGTTGTGTGCGGATTTGTGCGTGTCCTGAGCGCGTGCACCGCGCATGGGACGTGCCAGTCGGCGGTCAGGTCGAGGCCGACGGGGTCAGTGGGGTGGTGGGCGCGCCAGGCGCGGCAGCGGTAGGGGAGTTCCTGCTGCCGCGCCGCCCGGCGCCGTTGTGGAGTCGGCTGTAGCGGTCGATGACGACGGCCATGAGGATCACCAGTCCGGTGACGGTGGGCTTCCAATAGGGCGAGACGTTGAGCTGGTTGAGGCCGTTGGAGATGACGCCGAGGAGGAGGGTCGCAGCGAGAACGTCCTCGATGCGCCCGACGCCGCCGGTCAAGGCGATGCCGCCCACCACACAGATGGCGATGGCCTCCAGGGGCCAGTCGGCCGCGGCCGAGGGCTGCCCGACGAGCGTCTGGCCGAGGAGCAACAGGCCCGCACCTGCGGCCAGCAGGCCGCCCATGGCGAAGGCGAAGATCTGCACGCGCTGTACGGGGACGCCCGAGAGGTGGCTGGCCTCGGCGTTGCCGCCGACGCTGTAGATGTAGTGCCCGTACCTGGTGCGGGTCAGCAGGAACCACACCGCAAGCAGGCAGCAGATGAAGACGGCGAAGATCACCGGGATGCCGAGGACTCGCGCGTTGGCGGCGCTCTCCAGCAGGGACGTCGCGCCCTGCTTGGACTCGGCGCCGGTAGCGACGAACAGCAGGCCGGAGACGATACTGGCCATGGCGAAGGTGGCGACGAAGGCGTTGATACGGACCTTCGCGATCAGGACGCCGTTGGCGGCACCGACCGCGATGCCCGCGAGGAGACCGGCGCCGATGGTCACGACGGCGCCGTGGCCGCGGCTGGCGACGACTGCCCCTACGACCGATGCGGTGGCTCCAACGGCTCCGACGGACAGGTCAAAACCACCGGAGATCATCATGACAGCCATGCCGCAGGCGACGATGCCGATGATGGCGTTCTGCTCCAGGATGTTTTCCAGGTTGACCGAGGAACGGAACGTCGGGGATACGACCATCAGCACGCTGGTGACGAGTGCGAACACCAGCCAGAGACCGAAGCGCCTCAGGATGCCGCTTCTGTTTGCACTGCTCTTCATGCCGAGCCGTCCTTCTGGTTCTCAATGCCCAACGTGTCGGCGCCTGTGGAGCGGACGGCCTGCAGAGCGGCGGGCGAGACCTGCTCCGACGCGACAGCCGGCAACCGGCAGTCCGGCACCGCCGCAAGGTTCACCGCGTGGAGGGCGCCCAGAGCGCCCGCGCCGATGAGACCTATTCGCATTTCCAACACCCCTGCCTCTCTTAGACTTCGGGACTGCCCAGCGGCTTTGAGCGGCGAGCCCGTTGCGGAGGGCCCCACCGTGCCGTCCCGAACGGTGTAGTCCGGCCGACTTTTCGCGGCTGGTAGTGTCTGGTCATGACCAGTTGAGAGAGAGCATGAGTCAAGGGCTAGGTGATGTCAACCGCCTGACGAGACCGTGTCCGACACGGTGTTTTCGAGGAGTCGCTTGAAGCACCACAGGGCCGCGGCAGGGCCGAGAAGGGCCAGGGAGTTGCGGGGTGGCGTTCGTAGCGGGGGCTGACTCTGCGACAGCCGCACAGCCAGGAGACGGTTCGCTTGATCCCCATCTGCGGCGCCCGATCATTCGCTGGACTCGATGCCCTTGCGGGCGATGTGCACGCCAACGTGCCTGCCGCGTAACCTTTTTTGCAGGTGAGGGATGTCGTAGGCCTTGTCCGCATGCAGGCGCTGGAGCTTGAAGCAGCGGCCGGCGGTGAAGGTCGGGTCTTCTACGTTGTTGACGAGGTTGATTCCGGTCACTCGTAGGATCGGAGGGCCTAGGGATGCTGGGTGTGGCTGCGTGTCACCAGCCCGCCTTGACAATCCCATTGGGAATCGTTTGGTGGCCCTCCACCATCGGCTTCAGGCCTTCGCTGTCATGAACGTTGGCGGCCGAGACGCCGACGACCACGGGCAGAGTCCGTTCGCGTCCGACAAGACGTACATCCTGGAACCCGGCTTACTCCAGTCCACGGGCCTCGGACGTGTGAGTTGTGTGAGGCGACCGCTCTGGCCACGGGGGGCCGCGCCAAGTGCCGCAGGAAATCCGAGCGCGACCCGTCAGCGACACCGGCGGGCGTTGAGCCGGGCGGCCTGGCGCGTCAGGTGGTCGCGCTCGGCGAGGTTGGGTGCCTTTTGGGCCGCCTCTGCGTACAACCGTGCCGCCGTCGCCAGGTCGCCGTCGCGCTCGTGGAGGTACGCCGCCACCGCGGCGTGGCGAGGCAGTGAGGCGTCCAGCGCCGCGAGCGCCGCCAGGCCGGCGCGCGGTCCGTCGGCCTCGCCGACGGCCACTGCGCGGTTGAGCCGGACGATGGGGTTGTCGGTCAGGCGCGCGAGCTCGTCGTACCACTCGACGATCTGCACCCAGTCGGTCTCCTCGGCGGTGGGCGCATCGGCGTGGAGTGCCGCAATGGCGGCCTGGGCCTGGAACTCGCCCAGCCGGTCGCGGGCGAGGGCCGCCTGAAGGATCTCGACGCCCTCGGCGATCGACTCGGTGTCCCACCGGCCGCGGTCCTGCTCGGCGAGCGGCACCAGGCTGCCGTCGGGCGTGGTGCGGGCGGCGCGTCGGGCGTGGTGGAGCAGCATGAGGGCGAGCAGCCCCGCCACCTCGGGGTGGTCGATCGCGGCCGCGAGCTGCCGGGTGAGCCGGATGGCCTCGGCGGCGAGGTCGACGTCGCCGGAGTAGCCCTCGTTGAAGACCAGATAGAGGACGCGCAGCACGGTGGCGACGTCGCCGGGCTGGTCGAACCGCACGCCGGAGACGGTGCGCTTGGCCCGGCTGATGCGTTGCGCCATGGTCGCCTCGGGCACCAGGTAGGCCTGGGCGATCTGGCGGGTGGTCAGCCCGCCGACGGCGCGCAGCGTGAGCGCGACCGCGGACGACGGCGTCAGCGACGGGTGGGCGCACAGGAAGTAGAGCTGGAGCGTGTCGTCCCCCGCGGGCGCGGGCCCGGGCGTCGGCTCCTCGTCGAGGCGGTCCTCACGCCGACGGCGGGCGGCATCCGCCCGCATCGCGTCGAGGAACCGGCGCCAGGCCACGGTGACCAGCCAGCCCTTCGCATCCCGCGGGGGGTCGGCCGGCCAGACGCGGACCGCCTCGACCAGCGCGTCCTGCACGGCGTCCTCGGCCGCCGCGAAGTCGGCTCCGCGGCGGACGAGGATGGCGAGCACGCTCGGCGTGAGGCTCCGGAGCAGGACCTCGTTCACCTCAGGGGTCACTCCGTGATGGTGGGCGACGCGCCCAGGAACGGGCGCAGCTCGAGCCACTCGTGGATCGGCTTCCCGCCCGCCCCAGGCTCGGCCGACAGTTCCCCGGCCAGCTCGACGGCGCGCTCGTAGCTGTCGACGTCGATCACCATCCAGCCGGCGATGAGATCCTTGGTCTCGGCGAACGGGCCGTCGGTGACCGGCGGGCGCCCCTCACCGTCGTACCGGACCCACGTCCCCTCGGGGGCGAGCGCCTGACTGTCGACGAACTCGCCGGTCTTCTCGAGCCGGGCCGCGAAGTCCTGCATGTACTGCACGTGGGCCGAGATCTCCTCCGGCGTCCACTGGTCCATCGGCACGTCGTTGACCGAAGCCGGAGCGCCGCGGTAGTGCTTGAGCAGCAAATACTTGGCCATCGTGTTTCTCCTCGATGCTGGTGCGACCCATTGTGGTCGCGTTCATTGCGGGGACGGAGCCAGTCACAGGTTCTCGACATCGCCGTCCGATTCTTTTTTGGCTCTCGCAGATGAGCCTGGGCGAGCCGTCTCGCGGTGTCCGGGTCCACGGCGTGGCGCGAGGGCGGAACGGAGCGAGCCTTTCCAAGATCAGCAGCAACCCAGCAACTGAATCAAGAGAAGGCTTCGCATGCGTCACTAAACGTGTGGTCCTGGCGCGTTGTGGTGCGCTCGGACCGAGGAGTTGCTCGGCGTGGGGCATCGTCCTCTCCGGGTCGCCAGATCAGGATCAGGTCCACTCTTCTGCCCGTGATGCGGTACGGACAGTAGTCAGTCATGCCGGGTCTCCCTTGGTGCCGCTGCGGCACTCGCCGCCTGGGTCATGCTGCCTGCAATGATCGGCTTGCGGTGACTTCGGATCAGGTGGCGTGGTGGGGTGCGGAACTGGAGGATCTCGGGCCGAAGGTCGCAGGCTTTCTCGAGCGGTCGGAGCCCGGCGCGTCGGCGGTCGCCTACGTCCGGGGGCTGCTGGCGGATGTGCCGCGCGAGAACGGCTGGCAACGGGCTGAGCAGGCCGGTGCTGCGACTCCGTGGTCGACTCGGCGTCTACTCGACCGCGAACTGTGCCTGCCAGACGAGGAGCGGGTGCAGGATGCAACCCGCCGCACGGTGGCGGCCGTGCCCACAGATGTGGCCTTCGCTCCTGCACCACTTCTGCCGCCTGCGGGTCCGCTGGGAGATCCGTGACGACATGTACGAAGCTCTGCTCAGCCTTGGATGGGCGCTCATCTGCTGGAGGCGGCTCGCGTCACTGTGTCGGAAGTTCTGAGACGGCGGGCGGCCGAGGGGAGATCCTCCTGCCCGATGTACCGCCGTACGCGGCGGTGCGCCGCTTCGCGAGGAGGCTGTCCGTCCGCAGCGGACCACAAAAAGCAAAGGCAAGGAGATCCCTCTCCTCGCCAATCTCAACTTATAGCGCACCGGGGGGCTTGCGGCAAGACCCGGGTTGTACCGCAGAATCGGCGGCCGAAAGCCAGAACCTGCAGAAATGGGAGTCGCCAAATGCGTGTGTTGTTGTCGACGTGGGGGTCGCGCGGGGACGTCGAACCGCTGGCGGGACTCGCGGTGGCGTTGCGGGAACTCGGTGCGGAGGTGCGGGTGTGCGCGCCGCCGGACGAGGAGTTCGCGGCACTGCTGGCGCGTGCCGGCATGCCGCTGGTGCCGCTCGGCCCGACGGTGCATTCGGTGGTCGCCGGCACGAAGCCACCGACGGCGGAAGACGCGTTCCGGCTCGCCCCCGAGCTGGTCGCCGCGCGGTTCGACACGCTCACCGCGGCGGCCGAGGGATGTGACGCGCTACTGGCAACCGGCCTGATGCCGGCCGGTGCACGGGACGTGGCCGAGAAATTGGGCATCCGCTATGTGCTCGCGTGCTTCCACATCTCCGGACTGCCGTCGCGGCACTTCCGCCCGGGGGCGCGGCCGGGCAAGCAGTCCCCGCAGGAAGAGACCGACAACCGGGTGCTGTGGGAGCAGGACGCCCAGAGGGTGAACGCGTTGTACGGCCAGGCGCTCAACAGCCATCGGGCGGCGATCGGCCTGCCGCCGGTGGACAACGTCCGCGACTACGTCCTCACTGACCAGCCGTGGCTGGCGGCAGACGCGACGCTGTGTCCGTCGCGGGGCATGACGGACCTCGACATCGTGCAGACCGGGGCGTGGATCCTGCCCGACGACCGTCCGCTCCCGGAAGATCTGGAGGCGTTCCTGGACGCCGGCGCACCACCGGTGTACGTGGGCTTCGGCAGCATGGCCTCGCACGCCCCGAAGGACATCGCCCGAGTGGCCATTGAAGCGAGCCGTGCGCAAGGCCGCCGCGTACTCCTCGCCCGCGGCTGGGCGGACCTGGCCCCGATCGACGACGCCGACGACTGTTTCGTCGTCGGCGAGGTCAACCAGCAGGAGCTGTTTCGCCGGGTGGCCGTCGTAGTGCACCACGGCGGCGCGGGCACCACGACGACGGCGGCCCGGGCCGGCGCGCCTCAGGTGGTGATCCCCCGGATCGCGGACCAGCCGTACTGGGCCGCTCGGGTGGCCCAGCTGGGCATCGGCTCGGCTCACGACGGCCCGATGCCGACCTTCGACTCTCTGTCCGCCGCACTCACCACGGCCCTGACCTCCGAGACCCGAGCGCGGGCGAGGGCGGTGGCCGGCACGATCCGCACCGACGGGGCGACGCTGGCCGCGAAACTGCTACTCGACGCAGTCAGCCAGGAAAGGCCGCCCGTGTCCGTGTGAACCCCTCGGACACGTCGAGCCGGGGACCGGCGGGCGACAGCGCCCGCTTCGGGCTGCCGCCGGAGGTGGCCGGCGTCGTCGATGCCCTTCGGTACCACCCGCTGCTGCCCCATCTGGTCAAGGACGTCAGTAGTGGTGAGCAGGCCGACTCGGTGCTTCCGGTCGTCGGTGCCCTGGCGCAGGGGGTGGTGGCCACAGGAGGTGGGGGTCTCGCACTGGATGTGCTGCAGCGTCTGTCTGAGGGACGGGGGCGGGAAAGCGTCGGACATACGACCTCCCCAGCGCCCATTCCCCTGCGCGGCCGCAATGGAGTAGAGATTCCAAGTGACGCACGACGCCCGGCCCGTCCACCCCTGTCCGACAAATCGGAGCTGCCGACTGCCGAACAGGCGGAGGAGCTGTGTGAGGAGACCGAGCAGTTCCAGGAGGCGCTGGAGCGGCCGCCAGTCATCGACATCGCCCGAAGTGTGCTGATGTCGGTCTGGCCATGCACCGAGGACGATGCGTGGTGCGAGATCCTGGTCGATGTGTCCCAGAGCACCAACACCAGCTGCATGACGTGGCTGAAGCCGTAGTCGCGACGACGCGGCAGGAGCCGCTGCCGGTGCAACTGCAGGCGCAGCTGGCATCTGCGGTGGCGGACTGACGCGCCCGTGAGTCGGTCCTTGCCGTTGGCGTGTGTCCGCCATTGCGCCGGTGACGGCGATGACTTGCCGCGCGGACGGCGCTTCGGCCATCTCAGCGGACAGCATCGCGGTGCCCCGGCCCAGCCCGAAGGGGACGAGTAGGCAGCCGCGCGTACCTTCCGACTGCTGCCCCTGCCGCACCCGAGACCTGCTTACCCGAACCTCGGCCACGGGCCGCCCGGCACGTTGCTGCCACCCTCCAACCGAGGAGCGCCATGCCCCCGCGGGACCCGGGATTGGTGCAGGCGCCCGTAATCACGCCGAGGACGGGTACTCGGCTCATCGTCCGCACGGCAGGCCCGCTGTCCGTGCGATGGGCATGGAAAGGCGCAGCCATGAGCACGGTAAAGGAATCGGTCGAGGTCGACGTGCCGGTCCGCACGGCGTACAACCAGTGGACGCAATTCGCGGAGTTCCCGAACTTCATGGAAGGCGTCGAGAACGTGACACAGCTCGATGACATCCACAACCACTGGACCACCAAAATCGGTGGCATACAGCGGGAGTTCGACACAGAGATCGTCGACCAGCTCCCTGACGAACGGATCGCCTGGCGCACCATCGGCGGAGACACCAAGCAGATGGGCATGGTCCGCTTCCAGAGCCTGGACAACACGCACACCCGCGTAGAACTCGTGATGGATGTAGAACCGAGCGGTGCGGCGGAGAAGGCCGCGGACATGACCGGGACGATCGACCGGCGCGTCAAGGGCGACATGCGGCGCTTCAAGGAGTACATCGAGCAGCGCGGCGGCGAATCCGGCTCGTGGCGCGGCCGTGTCACCCCTGGATGAGACCCCATTGCCAAGCGCATTCATCCCCACAGGGACCCGGCCCGGTCGGGAGCCGTTGCTGTACCGGCTCACAGCCGGGCCGGGTCCCTGTCAGGCTACGGGCGTCGGTGGCACCGGCTCGGTCGACGGCCGACTTGACCGCGGCGAAGGTGGCGCCCTGGAGCGTGGCGGCAGGAAGAACCTCCAGCCAGGTGCGGTCTTCGTCGATGGGGGCGTATTGGCGGCGCATTCCTCGTCTCCCAGCACGCACCAGACCGCGGCGCGCCGCCGAGGCAGCCTCGCGCACGCAGCCCGGCGGCCCGCTCGGAGATGCCGTAACGACGAGGCGCCGAGATTCTCCACCAGAACCGGGCTCGCCCCGCCGCCGCTCGTGTACGGCCATGACTGACACCTCGATACTGACTCCCCGTGAAGCCTTGGAGACGCTGCTGGCCAGCGACCAGCGGTTCGTCGCAGGAGCGCCGCAGCACCCGAACCAAGACTCCGCACGCCGCGCCGAGATCGCACCGGTCCAGCACCCGTTCGCGAGGCTCTTCGGCTGCTCCGATTCACGGCTGGCCGCCGAGATCATCTTCGACCGGGGCTGGGTGATGGTGACCTGCTCGTGGTCCGCAACGCGGGCCACGTGCTGGGGGCCGGAGGTACTGGGCAGCAGCGAGTACGGGGTGAGCGTGTGCTGGACTGCCCCCTGGTGGTGCTGCGCCACGACGCGTACGTCGCGGTCGCGGCCACCCACGCCGCCCTGGAGGAGGGATGATCGTGAGCGGGTACGTGCGCGACGTCATCGAGCAGGTCACGCCCAGCGTGCTGGCCGCCCGCGCCGCGGGCCCTGCCCGTCAGCTCCGCGTCGCGATGCTTCACAGCCTCCGCTCATTCACTGCACCACCTGGCCGGGGGTATCGACTACCGGGCCGCCCACCTCCATTGCCCGGTTGCCACGCGGCCTTTCTTTACCCGTCAGGTTCCCGGTGATAAGTGCGAGGGGGCGGGATACTGGCTGTAATGGCCAGAGATACGACAACGACGCATGACGTCTTCGGTGCACCCTGCTGGATCAGTCTTCTGACGCGCGACCTGCTGGGCGCACAGGCTTTCTACGGGTCCGTCCTGGGCTGGCACTTTCGCCCGGCCCGGCTCGGAGCCGAATTCGCCACCGCCCTTGTCGGGGGCGGCCCACTCGTCGGAATCGGGGCCGTAGCGCCCGCTCTGCAAGTGGCCGCCGCATGGACTCCGTTCTTCGCCGTCACCAGCGCCAACGAGACGGCCGCCCGTATCCGTGAGCGTGGCGCCACCCTCGCGGTCGGGCCCCTCACCTTCCCCATCGGCCGAGGTGCCCTGGCCGCGGACCGGGACGGCGCCGTCTTCGGCATCTGGCAGGGACAGCTCGTCTCCGACTGGCCAAGGTGGCGCAGCCAAGCCCCCGTCTGGCTGCGGCTCAGAACACGGGATGCCCTCGACGCCGCGATCTTCTACGGCCAGGTACTCGAGTGGGCCGGCCGTCGGCCGGGGTGCTGCCAGGTCGCCTACGAAAGCGAAGAGGTCGTCGTGCGCCAGGAAGGGCATGTCGTCGCCCGCATCAGTTCCGGCGCGGTCGAATCCGTACCCGACCCCACAATCCGGCCCCGCTGGTATGTCCACTTCCCGGTCCACGACGTCGCCGCCACGATCGCGGCGGCCCGCCGCAGCGGAGGCTCCGTCATCGGGCACAGCCGCACAGCCAAAGGCGAGCTGGCGACCTTGAGCGATCCCGAAGGAGCTGTATTCATCGTCACCGGCCAGGACTCCTGAGCCGCCGTGCGCGTTGATTGTGCGACACGCGTGCCCTGTGTCAGCGGTACCGATGACACGCTGCCCGGTGTCACCGGTACCGAATCCGCTCCGGCGTCGGACCGGGCCCGCGAACCTGCCGGGCTGTGGCCGGGCAGACAGAGGCCTTGAGCAGTCCAAGCGGGTGCTCCTTCGCATGTGTCGGCCATCAAGTTGTTGGCGGAAAGACACCCTCCCCTCGGATCCCGGCCGTCGAAGTCCAGGAAGGACCACGGGCCGCGGGCCGCGTGCTGCCCGAGCACCCGATGGATGGTCCGCGACGCCACGGACATTCTTGGCCAGGGCGAGGCGTTGGGCTACAGCCGCGCAGGCCAGGGCGCGTCACGCCGCCATCGCGGCGGTACTGATCACGAATGTGATCAAAAATGACCCGGAGATGCGGCGGGCACCGACGGCTGCGACCGTATGAGTGAAGGGTGAGGGTCCGGACGGGCGAGGAAGGAGGCGGCCACCATGGTGTTGGCGCATCTTTCGCTCCTGCGGGAGCTGGTCGAGCGGTGCGAGACGCTCAGGGGGCGCTTGGCGTCCGACGGGAGCGCGGAAACCGCGCGGCAGCTTGATGACGTGACGTACACGCTGTGCGTGCTCACGGGCACCCGCCGGCTGGAGACGGCGCTGCATGTTGCCCGCGATCAGCTGGCCGAAGCCATGCACGGCAGCAGCCACTAGATCGCTGAACGGTCAGGCTAGACGCTGGGAGCGCATGGCCCGAGGCGTCGATTCCTGACACACCCATGCAAAACCACTGCAATGACGCGAACCGACGAAACATATGGCTGAGGTCGGGCTTCCCCGCTTCTTCACGACCAGGCTGACAGGACTGATTGACGACGCCGTGACACCGCCCAATGGCGGTCGTCGTCGGCCGTGGTGACGTGCGGGGCACTGGTGTCCTGTGGTTGCTTAGGTTGAAACCGTGGTGTCGCGGCAGGTCATGCGGGTCTGATGCTCAAGCCGGTCTCGACGAGGTAGCCGTCTACGGCGCCCAACTACGGGCGCTCGATCGTCCCGTCCGCCGAGATGTGGGCGGCGTGCGAGCCGAAGTCCTCCTCCGACACGCTGGAGACGAGGTCGATTGCCTCGCCGCCCAGCTCCGGCGTGCCGGGCTCCACGATCTGGGTCGGGCGCAGGCGCCCGGACACGTAGGTGCCGTCGGCGCGGAGTGTGGCTTGCAGCACGCCGCTGGTTGAGAGTGTGCCGCCGAGGCTGAGCACCTTGTAGCCGGTGAAGTTGCCCAGGCTGTAGGCGATCAGTCGGCCCTTGTAGAACTCCATTCCCCGCATGACGTGCGGGCCGCTGCCCACGACGAGGTCGGCGCCGGCGTCGATCACCGCACGGCTGAAGCGGTAGCTGTCGCCGCGGTTCTCGCCGAGGAAGTACTCGGTGCCGGGTTCTACGTGGGTGCGGTCCGAGCCTTCCGCGCCGGCGTGCATCGTGACGATCACGATGTCCGCCATCCTTGCGGCGCGGGCGGTGAGTCGCTTTGCGGCGGGGATGTTCGTGAGGTCGTTCGACCCTCGGTCGGGAGCGAACCCAATCAGTGCGACCCGAATGCCGCGTACCCGCTGGATGGTGATCTGGCCCAGGCGGCCGGTGAACGGCAGGTTCACGGAGCGCAGGGCGGCGAACGTCTCGCGCCGCCCCTCCGCCCCGAAGTCGTCGACGTGATTATTCGCCACGTTCATGGCCGTGAACCCGGCCTTCCTCAACCAGCGTCCGTAGGACGGCGGGGCGCGGAACGCGAAGCAGTTCGGGCTGTCGTTGTCGTCGCACTTGCTGGAGCCGCCGGTGGCGAGTGTGCCCTCCAGGTTCCCGAGCACCACATCGCCGGCGAGCAGGTCGTCGACAGGGGCGAAGAATGAGGCGCCGCCATCCGGCGGCAGGTCGTCCGGCAGCGAGCCCATCACGACGTCCCCCACGGCAGCGATCCGCACGTTGCCTGTAGGGCGCGGCGGCGCCGGTGCACCGGACGCCGTGATCCCGGTCGTCCGTGGGGCGGCCTGGGCGGAGCCGATGGAGGCTGCGCCCTCGGAGCCGCTGGAGGCTGGGCCCTCGGAGCCGACACGGAACACGAACGCCGCAACGACCACCACACCGGTCCCGACCAGGCCGAGGGCGAACAGGCGGTGCCGGCGCACCGCCTTCTGCCGGTCGCGCCGCTGCTGAGGACACTGTCCGCCGGACGTGATCATCGGCTCATGCTACGAAGCAGGCACCCATCCTTCACGCAGGGTCATCCACCGGCGTGTTCCCGACGACGTTCCCGTTCGCGTTCGACGCCGTCCGCGCCGCCTCGCGGCACCGGCCGCGAGCCGAGCGGGCGGGCGTAGGGTCCGTCAAGGCGGCATCCCAACCGGTCCCGCAGACAACGTGAAAGACAAGACGACGGGCCGGATAAACCGTGACGGGAGCGCTGCCCTGCAGTCCCTCCTGGCATCTGCGTGACGTTACAGAGCCAGAGCCCACGATCGGCGGTCAGCCCGCCACCCTGTGGATACCGCGTCCCCGGTGATACCGCGCGGAGCAGGAGCGCCGTCAGCCCTTACGACACTACGCGTTCAACCTCAATAGTCCCGGCTTCTCTCCATAGCTGCGGCCCGCAGCCACGGTTGGGGGTGGCGCAGGTGCGTATTCGGTTCGCGTTTCGAGCTGACGGGCGGGGAGATGCCGGAGGAATAGTCGGTCTCGTGAATTCGGATCAGGATCAGGACCCCTCGACCTAGATTCGCCGGACGCGCACATGCTTTCACGTAGGCCGTAGTCAACCGCGGTCAGGCTCCGCCGGGCCAGGCTCGACAATGACTGTGCGACCGTGCTGTTTATCGAATTCGCAACCCTCCCCGCCTGCGCTCCGCAGGCGGGGAGGGTGGGGATTGCGGCCCCCTTGATTGGAGCGGACAGGGTGCGGATATCACCGGTCGGCGACCGCAGCCATCGCCTCCCGTACGGCGCCCATGCAGGATGGGCAGTATTGGGCCGTATCCTCCGCCCTCGCGGAAAAATTGGCTCGCCCGGCGTCGCCCAGGATCCGTCCGCACATTGCGTGGGCCCTCCCCTTGGCGACTGCATGCCACACAAGGACACTGCCCGGGATTGCAGGATCACACTCGGCGTGCATTTCGTACATCCGTCGGCCCTCCTTTGCCCACCCATTGGGAGGGCCTCGGCCGTGTGCCTTCGCCAGCACTGAGGCGGGTACACGTCCATCAAACCGCTGTGTCCTCCACTTGGCGGCCTGGAATACGCCGACCGGGCGACCCGGCCGTGGCCAACAGGGCCATCGGGCCCGGAGCGAACGGCAGGCTCGCTGTCTGGGCCGGCAGCGGAGCCATCACCCTTTCGCGCCTCTCCTCCAGCAGACCGCTCTCGCGAGCGGCCTGTTCCGGGCGCCGTGCCGGACGCGCTCAAGTCGCGGAATGCCGGCGGCGCCCACAGCACCGCCACCGATGCCGGGGGACGGCGACCGGGAGGCAGCTGATGGGCAGCAGTCGCTGCCAGTGAGCAGTGAGCATTCCGGCGCGCAGGCGGCCCAGGATGCGGGAACCAGACGGGAGAGGTGCATCTGGGAGACGCCGAGGCGCTCACCGATCTGCGCCTGGGTGAGTTCTTCGAAGAACCGCAGATGCAGGATGTGCCGGTCACGCTCGCGAGTGATGAGCGGGGCGAGTGCGTGGAAGTTCTCGACGAGCTCCGTCGCCTGGTCCTCTGCGCCGACGAAGTCGGCCAGGCGGTATCGCTGTCGTCGCCATCGCCGCTGATGGCTGCGTCGAGGGAGGCGGAGCTGTAGTCATTGGCCGCGACCTGCGCCTAGCAGTTTCCGAGGGACAAGTTCCTGCGGTGGACAACTACGCCGCTCGCGACGTCGTGCATGCCGTCTCCGAACTCGTCACCAATGCCGTCCCCAATGCGGTCAGACACGCCCGCGGCACCACTTGGGTGCTGAACCTGTACGCGCACTCGGATGCGATCGAAGTGGCGGTACTGGACTCCGATCCCGCCCGCAGGCCCGGGAACGCACAGGACGGGGAGTTCGGTTGGCCGATGGTCCGCCGCTTGGCCACGGCCGTCACCGTGGTCAGGTTCCCTGGCGGCAAGGCGGTCTGTGCTCTCATGCCCCGATAGCCTCACATCGCGCCAATGCCAATCCCTGCCCCTCCGAGCCCCGACATCGGGGCAGAGGAGGAATTGAAGAATCGTCGAGAGGAATCGCACCGCTCACGGAAAACCGGTCTACCCGACGTGCTTCAAAAACGCAGAGTGCCCCTGGCTTGAAGTGCTGAGGAGAGGTATTCGGACGAACACGACGCTGGCCTGAGGCACCGATGAGGCACCATGGGACAACTGTTGCAGCGCCTGCTGGCGCTCCCAAAGAAGGGCTACCGAGATCGTGAACAATATCTGGGAATACGCACCGGGAAGCGCCTACCCGCAGGAGCAGTCAATGGCGGGGTTTTCCGTCGAGGCGAGCGACGGCGTCATCGGGCGTGTGGACCGGCAACGGGACGAGCCCGGCATGCAGCACCTCGTCGTTGACACGGGCGTGTGGGTGTTCGGCAAGAGCGTCCTCATCCCTGCCGGAACCGTCACCCGCGTCGACACCGACACGCAGGTCGTCACCGTCGCACGCAGCCGGGATGAGATCAAAGCCGCACCCCAGTTCGCGACGGACAGCGAGACGACCGATCCCGCATACCTGTTGGCCGTCGCCGACTACTACCGCTCTCTCGGCTTGCGTGCCGCCCCCTGACACACTCTCTCGTCGCCCGGCATGCTCAACGGCTGTGGCATGCAGTGGCTAGCGGTGCAATCCGGCCGTGAATGCGAAAGCGGCCGATGGCACTGCCGCAGTAGGGCGGAGGTGGACTGTGACCGGGCCGGAGAAGGTGTACCCCTGCCCCCGGCATGGCGGTGAACCTGCAGCGCGAGGTGGTGATCGAGGCGTGGCCTCCACGGTGAGCCGTTGGTGGATCGGCACGGGCAGCTCAATGGTGAAGACATTCGTTCACATTGCAGGACGAAGTTCCTGAGCCCCTCTGTGAGTACCGGTCCGGAGCTCCAAAACGCAGCGGACACGGCGCAGGGGCCTGGCATGCCACGAAGAGGCTTCTTCACGTTCGTGATCAGACACGCGTCGCGTCCGGGACGTATCCGATTCGCCGTCGTTCCAAGGAGTGTGGGCTTCTTGCTGTGCGCTGTCCGGATGAACTTGACGTCCGGTCAGGAACCTCCGGGGGCGGCAAGGAAAGCTCGCTACCGTGATCTTTCTGCGTACCCACGCCGTGTCCCTCGCCGGCCGACCGAGGGATTCGTGCCCGAATCGCCCGTCACCTCCAGGAAGGCGGCGGTGGGCCTGTTCGACTGTGCGCCCGCATCTGGCCTGGTACATCCGTACGGTGCCGCCCACCGTCGCGGCTGTCCTGTCCCTGGTGGCCGCCCTCCTCCTCGGCAGCGCGGCACCGGCCGCCGCGCTGGCCAAGCCGATCGTGAACGGGCCCGTATTCAATGACCCTCTGGGCACAGCGGCGCAGCAGAAGACCGTCTTCACTCAGCTCGTCCGGCTGATCGACGCGACACCCGCCGGGGCGCAGGTCCGGGGCTCGATGTACGAGTTCCGGGATCAGGAGGTCGCCAACGCGTTGCTCGCAGCCCACCGGCGCGGCGTCAACGTCAAGCTCATCGTCGACGACACGACCTACGTCGGCAATGACGGCGCCGAGTACGCGAACCCGGCCTTCCAGTCCCTCAGGACCGGACTCGGAACCAATGACGCCGCACGCTCCTGGATCGTCGTCTGCGACGACAGGTTCGAGGACAACGACGGCGTGGACGACGTCCAGCGCGGCTGCCTGAGCGTTGACCCACCCCAACCGGCCTACAACCACAACAAGTTCTTCATCTTCTCGAACATCGGGCCCTTCGACGACGGCACCAGCTACTCGAAAGTCGTCTTCCAGACCTCCTCGAACCTCTCCAACTGGTACAAGGTTGAATCGTTCAACGACGCTGTCACGTTCACGAACAGCGCCGTGTACGACGGCTATGCCTCGTACCACGAGTTGCTCCGCAAGGGCCGCACGCTCGCAGGCGGCAACAACAGGGTGTACTTCTCCACCCCGACCGGCTCGACCTACCGGGGCTTCTTCTTCCCGCATGGTGACAGCTCGTACTACAACCCGGCCACCGACACCGTCGTCAATGCGCTGAACGCGATCAGCTGCGCCTACACCGGCACGGACGGGCTACGGCACCAGAGTGACATCCGCATCGTGATGTACACCTTCCACGGCTCGCGCGCCCAGGTCGCCGACAAGTTGGCCCAGCTGCGCGGCAGGGGCTGCTGGATCGACATCCTCTACGCCGAGAGCGACAGCACGATCACCACCAAGCTGAACGCCGCCGGCATCCAGCACCGCAGATGCCGCATTCCCAACGGCCTGGGAATCGATGTCCGCCCGCACAACAAGCAGATCCTGATCGACGGCGACTACGACGGCGACACCACACCGCGTGTCTACACGGGCAGCGCCAATCTGACCGGGTCGTCGTTGCGCTCGGCCGACGAGGCGCTTGTACGGATCGTCAGCGCGTCCTACCACTCGAGGTACCTGAGCACGTTCTACAAAATCCGCTCTGCCTGCGGCGGTTGACGACCGACGGCGGCCGTCAGCATCAGCACGCGCCTCTCCAGGGCATCCTCAAGCAGATGACAGGAGCGCACGACCGGCTCAGCTTCTTTCTCGCCGCCGGCCACATCCTGGCCGTCCAGGACCAACGCAACCTGCTGATCAACGACCTGAACCGCAGGCCCCGAGGACAGCAGCCCGTGCGAGGACTCCTTCGCCCTGGAGGCGTTCGGCACCCCGTTCCTGGACACCCTGCACTCCTGGCAGCAGGACGGGACGGGCGCGGCGGAGGGCATCGCCCGCCGTCATCGGCTTCGCCGCGCAGATCCTCACCGAGGACCACGAGGACGTCGCGGACACCCCGGACCAGCTGATGGCCGTCGCCCCGCGCCGGGCCCTCGATGCGCACTCCGAGCGCACCACCGCCGTGTGGTGCGGTGCGCATCCCGGCCTGGGCGGTGCGCAGGTACGCGCATCCGGTGCGCACACTGCGGTTCACCATCCGTCGCGGTGCGCACCGGTGCGCGTACCGGTCACCACAGCGACGCGCCGGAGTGCCGCAGACGGGAAAGGGAGCGGGTGGCGGGGCGGGTGGCGGCTCTCCCCCCGGCTGCCGATGCGGCTCTGCCGGGGGCGGGGCGGCGGGACTGCCCGGCGGCGAATCGGCGGCGCGCTGCCGCTCGCAGCCGCTTGCTCAGCTCGCGCGGCTGCTTCTTCTCCTCCGGCCCAGCTCGTTCTTCTACTTGGTCATCGCGGCCGTCCCCCGGGGGGCCCAGGAGCCGGTGCCGGCGCCGGGTTCGGCTGCTGGGAACGGTTGGTGTCTTCTGGCGGCGCAGGGTGCCCTAATTAAGGGCATCGAAGGGGCGGTACGGAGCTCTGATGCGGGCCAGTGGCCCTCGAGCCCCGTGACCAGACGGGGGCGGCGTACAGGACCAGACGTCGCCACTCCCCCGTGCTGTCCTGGTACAGGAGGCCGGTTCTTTACGCGGGCCAGGCGAGTGTGGATGTGCCGGCAGTTGCCTTGGCCAGTCACATGCCGAGCACCCGTCGGGTCTCGGCGGCGATCTGCTGTGTCTCGCCGGTTGCGACCACGAGGACCGGGACGCCTCTCCCCGCCTGATCGATGCGTCGGAGGCCTTCCCGCATCAAATCTTCCAGTTCGGGGACGAGCAGCCCGCCTCGTACACCGAGAACAGTCAGGGCCGAGCAGATCTCCTCGCGTACCTCGGGTTGGTCTTCGCCGATCTCCCCGGTGAAGACCAGCGCGTCCAGCCGGTCCAGCGAGGCGGCCATCGAGGCGATGCCCCTGCGGCAGCTGAGTGTGAACGTCGCCAGCGCCAACGCGGCCGCGGCATCACCCTGCGCGCGGGCGCGCACCAGGTCTCGGGTGTCTCCCGAAGTACCGGAGAGTCCGAGCAGACCGGAATGCCGGTGGAGTGTGTCATCCAATTCGTCCGTGCTCAGACCGTGCCGCCGCTGCAGCCACAGCACCGCGCCGGGGTCGAGGCTGCCGCTGCGCCGGCTCATCACCAGGCCTTCCAGCGGAGTGAGGCCCATGGTGGTGTCCACGCTGCGTCCGTTCCGGACGGCGCAGGCCGAGCAGCCGCCGCCCAAGTGCATGAGCACGACCTGGAGGTTGTCGACGGGTCGGCCCAGGGCCTGCGCCGTCCTCTGCAGTGCCCACGAGTAGGAAAGCCCGTGGAAGCCGTACCGGCGCAACCCGTATTCGGCTCGCCATCGCTCCGGCACGGCGTACGTACGCGCCTGTGCCGGCAGATCCTTGTGAAAGACAGTGTCGAAGCAGGCGACATGAGGAACGTCGGGCAGGAGTTCTCGTGCGGCATCAACCACAGGCAGGGCAGGGGTCACGTGCAGCGGCGCGAGATCGGCGACGTCCGCCAGCAGAGCCCGTACGCGTGCGTCGATGAGCGTATGTCCAGTCAGGTGCGGACCGCTGTGGACGATGCGGTGACCAACCGCCGCAGGAGCGGGCACCTCGCTGAGGAAGTTCCGCAGTTCCGCCGCCGCAGCAGGCCCCGGGGGCTCCGAGGCGTCTCGATCCGCCACCCGTTCACCGTCCGCCGCGAACAGAGCGATGTGAAGGCTCGAAGAGCCGGCATCGAGGACCAGTACGTGACCATCAAGGCTCTCGTGGGAGCGGTCAGCACTCATCACACACCTCCACTGCTCTCGCGTCCTCCGGCACGGTGCTCCCGCCACGCAGCAACGGGCCCAGTACAGGTTCCCCGCCATCGCTTCGCGCCACTCCGGCGACGCAGAGTCTCCGCTCTTGCTCGCGGAACGGTAAGAACTCGGCAGGTTGCGGACGTCCAGGGACTCAGCCGTGACGACCTGCCAGGTCGTGCCGTTGATGAATCCGACGGCCGCGGTGGCGAAGACGTCCGCCAGGGTGCGCGAGCTGCCCCGGCACCCGGATCCGGATGCCGGGGCGGCTCGCGTGCAGGGTCCCGGGGGACACCGCCCAGGGGCGGTTGGCGCGCACCATGCCCTGGACCAGGCGGACGTGCGCAGCCCTGGCACCGCGTGGCGCCCGTGCCGGATTCCTCCCCGGGCGCCGGACGGCCGACGACGAGGGAACCAGAGGCTCTTCGTCCTGCGCGGCCTGTGCCTGACGACGCCGGCCACCGCCTGCCGCTCCCGGCGCCGCAGACGCCGGGAGCCGAGGGCGGGCGTGAGACAGGGCGACCCTGGGCTCAGGGTCGGCCTCTATGCGGACCGGGTTGTGCTCCGCCCGGCTCGGCAGGCCGGTGAGGAAGACGCCGATGTCCCAGTCGCGGTCCTCCAGGCGGGTGGCGACGTTTCGGCCACATGGGACACGTCGCCCGCGCGTTCGCCGCCAGGGGCGCCGTCGGTGTCCGCCTGCCAGCGGATGCCCCTGGCGGTGCGGCGGCGCGGTTCCTCCCGCAGGCCGGGGGCGAGGTCCCGGAGCGTCTCGGAGGCAGACCCCGGGTCGGCGCCAGGACGGGCCGCAGGTTCCTGCCGTTTGTGTCCGCGTCGGGCTGCCTCATAATCCTTGTTCTGCCGCCGGGTACGCCTCGGTGATGTCGCGCCTGGCCGCTTCCCCCGGGCTGCCACCACAGGGACGGATTCGCTCGGCCACCCCTTCGGCAGCACGCCGCGCCTGCAGGCCGGGGCACCCCTAGCATGCTGACTGTGCGACCCATTCTCCCGAAGATCGAGAGCGGCCGGGTACAGGGCCTCCTGCAGCTCATCGAGGACGGCATCCACCTCGTCGTCGCGGCGCTCCTCGTACTGCTCGCGGGGCTCCTGACCGTCGGGGTCGTCCACGACGTCATCAGGTCGATCCAGGGGCCGTACCGCGAGGAGACCGTCGTTCTCTCCGCCCTGGACAACGGCCTTGTGCTGTTCATCGTGGCCGAGCTGCTCCACACCGTCCGCCTCACCATCAGGAACCAGACCCTCGACGCGGAGCCGTTCCTCGTCGTCGGCCTGATTGCCGGCATCCGCAAGGTGCTCATCGTGACGGCCGAGGCGGAGAAGTCCTTCCGGTGGAACGTCGAGGGCCTCGAACTGCTCATCTTGGCGGGGCTGATCCTCGTGATGGCGACAGCGGCGTACGTGTGGCGGCGCTCGACGCGGCCGGGAGACTACTTCCCGCTCCAGGAGGCGCTGCGCTCCCCGTCGCCGGCGCCGTCACCCACCCCGGGGCGCGGGTCTTGACCCGTCACCTTCCGCCGCCACGGCCGCCCGCACCCGCTGCTCCTCGCGAGCGGAGCCGACGTCCCGTTCCAGGGGTGTGCGGCTCACGGCCGTCGCGAGGTCCTCCAAGGCCCGTTTCTGCAGTTCCGCCCCGCGCCGTACCACCGGGCTCCGGTCCCCGGCGGCGGCGCCCTCCCACGCGTGGAGCGCCTCCTCCACACGCCCCCAGTCCGGATTCCTGTGCTCGCGCACGTCGACTGCCGCCTGCGCGGTGTCCGCCTCCAGTGCCTCGGCGAACCGCTCCGCCTCGGGGACGAAACGGCTGTCGGCCCGCGGGACGTGGCTCTCCATGAGCATCGCCGCCCGGCCGAACCCGTTGAGCGCCTCCTGCGCCTCCTCCGCCTCGCGCGACGTCAGACCCCTGGGGCGGACCGGTTCCTGCCTTGCCCGGTCGTAGGCCTCCTGCCAGGCGGCACGTGCCTCCCTGCTCGCCAGCAGTGCCCTGCGCATCTCGGCGCGATGCTCCCGGGTCGGTTCGGCGTAGCTGCGGAGCACCGCGGCCGCGTAGCGGCCGTTGGCGGCGAGCCAGTCCGCAAGTCGGCCCGGCAGCCGGGGCGTCTCCCATGCGGGGAACACCACGTACGCCAGCATTGCCAGGGTCCCGCCGAGCAGGGTGAGCACCACCCGCTCCGGGACCGTCTGCTCCCATGCCTGGCCGCCCATGCCGAGCAGGAAGACGACGTACGCGGCAGTGAAGCACTGGGAGTAGGCGTAGCCGGTACGGATCACCGTGTATGACAGGCCCGCCGAAACCACCGCCAGCGCGCCGAACACATGGGCGTCCGGCCCCAGGGCCCGCACCATCCCGGTGGCGAGCGCGACCCCCGCCAGGGTCCCGGCGAGACGGGCCACCGCACGCGCGTACGTCCGGTGGAAGTCCGGCCGCATCACCATCACCGAGGCGATGGGCGCCCAGTAGCCGTGGCCCAGTGGTAGCCGGGCGGCGATCAGATAGCCGAGCGTGGCCACCGCCGCCAGGCGGACGGCGTGCCGGAACACGGGCGAGTCCCGGCGGAGCTCACGGCGGACCGCCCGGACGACGACCGGGACCAGCCGGAACATTGTCGGGCGCACCAGGAACTGGGCGCCCGCTGGGCCGGGCGGCGCGGGCGTCTCGCCGCGCGCGCCGCCGCTCCCGGCGATCTCCAACGCCTCGCCGAGCAGTTCCACGAGCCGCTCGGCGGCCTGCCGCGCGGGCCCCTCCAGCACCTCGTGCTCCTCGTCGACGCGCAAGACGTCCGCGCTCCCGGGCGGCACCTCGGCGGGAGTGCCGTGACGGATCGAACGGGCGGCCACGTCCAGGACGTCGGCGGCCGCGTCGAGCAACTCTCGCGCGCGGTCCCGCCCAGGTCCCTCCGCCGGGGCGCCGACGTCCGGGTCGGCGAGCGCGGCGACGACCGGCAGAATGCGCTCGGCGAGGCCCCGGGGGCCGTGGAGGACAGGGGGACGGGTGCGGGCCTGTGATGGCGTCACGGCGGCCGCGTCCCGGGCCGTCATCAACGGCTCCGGGTCGAACGGGGCGGTCGGGTCGTGCCGCAGCCGGCGGGCGTAGTCCGCCACGGCGGCCAGGGCGTCGGCGAGCGCGTCCCGATGCGCCCCCCAACGGCGAATCGGGAACAGCAAGATCAGCACGGCCTGCGCCACGCCTCCGAACGCGATGACCCCGGCGTGCTCCAGGGCTCGCCCGACGCTCGTGGGCAGGGTGATGGTCACCAGCATGCTGCCGACCGTCGTCGCTGCGACGATCCCAGCGGTCGATCCGACGGCCCACGCCATCCCCGCGGCAAAGGCCCATACGGCCAGCAGTGGGAGGAACGTCACAAGTCGCCCCGCCGCCAGGTAGCCCACGAAGGTGCTGAGCGCCAGACCCGCGCCCGCGCCGAGCGCGATCACCTTGCGTGGACGCCAGGTGCGCTGGAAGGTGGCCCCACCCGCGGAGTAGGCACCGAGGGCGGCGGACGCAGCGTACGCAGGGGAGACCAGCCACAGCACCGGCCCGATGACGATCGCCACCCCAGCAGCCGTGCGCAGCGCGAGCAGGGGCTCCAGCCGCGTCTCCTCGATCGTGAGCCCGGATCGCACGACCTCCCTGAAGGCCCGCAGCCACGTCACGGGTGGAGCCTAGCCGGAACGCCCTGCCGGGTCGCGTCGGCCGCTCCGCCGCCTCCTGACGGCACCGCGCTCGGACGCGCGCCCCGGACCGACGTCCACCGATAAACCGGCACGCTCTCGCGTACATTGGCGATCGATGATCACACCCCCCAGCACCGGCCGTTCAGCCTCAGCGGCCGCGTACCGGCTGAAGAAGGGGCCGGCCCTGCCCTACCGGGACAACACCCGCCCCCTCATCGCCATGATCAACCCGCCGGCGCGCATCGCGCTGCTGGTTGTGCCGGTATCGGTTCACTTCGAGGGCTGGTCACCGTGGTCGTCTTGGAGCGTGTGACGACGTTCCTGTTCGCGCTTGGAGTAGGCGGCTGCCCGGATCGCATCGTCGCTCTCCAAGCCTGATCCCAGCGCGCCGCCCACGGTGGCGACCGAAGCGACGAACCAGGACAGCGTCAAGTACTCCTCGGCGTGCAGTGGGGTTCGTGTCACGGAAGCGAACACTTGGTCGTTGAGGATGAACAGCGCCCACACCCAGTTGATGACCATCAAACCCACGTAGCAGACGAGCACCCCGATACCCACGGTCACGACCGTCGAGGCGTTGTAGAGCCGCGCCCTCTGCCTCGCCTCCGGCGAGCTCTCTGCTGACCGATGCCACAGCTCCGCGTCCACGATCAGCCAGCCGATCATGAGCGCGACAGATCCGACCGTCGCGATCACGAGGCGTGGCGCGCTCAGGGTCTCAGCCAGGCTCCAGACGGTGGAGTTCACGGTGGCGATGGCTTCCGTGGCGAGTGCGGCCGCCAGGGCTTTCGACAAGCCCGGCACCAGCCGCCACGGCCGGTTGGCGCGGACCATACCGGCGAGCACCCGCAGGTAACCGCGCGGCCCGCTGACGACGTACCGAAGATCGGCGGTCTCCTTCTCACCGATCGGGCCCGGATGAATAGCCGCGAGACGACTGACGAAGGGCCCCAGAACGGGCTGACTTCGCGGAGGTCCTTCAGCTCCAGTGGTCTGCGGACCCGCCAAGCCAAGCACGGCTTCTTCGACGGCCCGCCGGGCCCTCGTCTGCAGCCGGAAGCCCCCCAGTGAAGGAAGAGAGAGCAGCGCCAAGCCGTGTTCCTGGCTCAGATTCACAACGAGCTTGCGTCCGTGTGAGTGCAGCGGAAGGTCGGTGAGGGCCACGACGATGTCCCAGTTCTCCGCGCTCCCACGGTCCATGATCCGGCGCATCAAGGCGGGCGGGTCCTCCGTCCCCGATGTGAAGGGCTCACTGACCACCGTGACGTCGAACCGTCGCCTCTGGCCCGACTTGTCGGCGAGCCGAGCAGGAAGAGTCTGGGCCATGCGCTGCGCGATCTCCGTCGGCGCGTCCGGATCCGCCAGGAGAGCGACGACCGTAACGCCCTGAGACGACGCTCGCATGACTGGCCCCTCCTCGTCGGCTGCCCCGCGATCCCAAGTGCCCATAGACGCCGCCCAGGTAACGTCAACGCCGCGTGACGCGCTGGCCTCCGCCAGCAGGTACAGGCTGTACGGCCAATCTCCTCATCTTCCCAGCACAGGGCCTGCTCCCACGACCGGGCCGTGATCTCGTGCGCCACCGCGAAGACCCGCTCACGCACCACCCCCGGCACGCACCGCACCCCGCCCCACCGACCACCCCGCTTCGGTGTCCGGTCCGGGAGCCGGAGTCCGGCAAAGACCCTGCCACGCGGGAAAATCCAGAACGCCTGCGAGACACAGCACTACGTCCTGCCCGGCGTAGGGGCGGCAGGTAGGCGGGATGGTCCCCTCTAACCGGCCCTGGCCGCTGTTCACCGGCCTCTCCGGAGCCCTCCCCAGCGTGTTCCCCACCGCGGCGTACGGCCTCATCAGCAGCGACATCTGGAGGCCCTTTGCATGGGGCCGCTCCGCGACGCGGTGTTCACCCTCCTGTCGGTCCGCACGCCCGTGCGACAACCCCGGGCAGGTCGGACGCCTGGGCCTGGCAGGGCAATACAGGGAGGCTAATTGGGCCCGACATACGCATGCGCTCGCGCGCCCCCGTCGGCCAAGCTGGTTGAGAAGCCCAGGGGGCCGGGAGTCACCTCGGCGCCCGCAGCCGGAGGTTGCCGTCATGACCGTGATGTCCATCGCCAGGTTCGAGAGGTTCTTCCGTGCGGCCGCAGGGCTGGACGTCGACAAGAACGATCTCAAGCGCTACAGCGACTTCGTCGACGCCAAGCTCTACGATCTGCTGACCGTCGCCCAGGCCACTGCCAAGGCCAACGGGCGCGACATCATCCGGATCTGTGACCTACCGATCACGAAAGGCCTGCAGGAGAGCATTCACCACTTCCGAAAGATCGACCAGGAAGTAGAACTCAAGCCGATCCTGGAACAGCTCGCCACCCATCCCGCTCTCGACCGCACGCCCGATGAGGAGACCGAGGCGGCCTATCCGGACATCATCGGCGGACTCAGCCTGGCCCTTGCCCAGAGCTTCAAGATCCTCCACCCCGACCTGAAAAACCCCCAGACCCGGCACTGGGACGAGGCTCGAGCCGTCTTCGACCTCCTGCTGTGAGTGGCGACCCGAACAGGCGGTGCAGGCCACGGCCGAACAGCGTCAGCGCGTTCTGCTTCCTCGGCTGGCGCAACGACCTGCTGGCTCGCCGCAGGCCCTCGTCCACGTCCAGGATGCTGCCGAAAGCGGTCCTGGTCGGTGAGCTGGCCGAGACCGCGGCGGGCACCCGCCGGCTGCTGGAGCAGACCGCTGTGCGGCTTGCGGGCATCCGTACGATGCCCGACCGGCTGGTGTCGTCAGCCGATTCCGATGCCCGACCGATCCGCAAGGGCAAGCCCCAGCACCCCAGGCTGATCGGCCCACATCTCAGGTGTTGGAGAGCTCAGATTGTGGCGGCTCGGTCTCGCGGGGATCATCGAGGGCATGGACAGGAACATGTCCGTCGGGTCTGGTGAGCGGCTGCTGGAGGAATTGGTCAGAGCAGCCCAGCTGGCATCACCTGCGGAACTGCCCGTGGTCCTGAACCGGTATGCCGAGTCCATGGGGCTGGGCAGGGCCGTTATCTATCTGGTCGACATCCAGCAAAGACTGCTGGTGCCGCTTGTCGAAGGCGAGCCGGAACTGGAGCTCGACGCTGGCCGGATGGGCCTACCGCGCCTCACAGGCTCAGTCCGCGAGGTCGGCCTTGCCGAACAGGACCGCGTAACTGGAGGGGAGTTGGCTGATGATCTGGTTCAGTTCTCCGCCGGTGACAGCGTCTGCAACGGTGGTCAGGACCGCGCTGGCGTCCCACTGCGCCGTACGCGGCCGGGCATGGATGCGCTCGGCGACTCGGCGGTAGAACTCTTCGATCCCGAAGCTCCGCGCCTGCTGCGGCGTGGCATGGTCCAGAACTTGTCCCAGCGGGCCGGGCAGCTGGGATGCGAGGTCCTTGACCTCTCCCGGGCTGATCCGTTGGGCCAGCACTTCCAGCACGGCGTTGGTGACGTCCGCGGCTTCGTCCTGGTCGTTGTATTCGCCTCGCTCGCGTACACGGGCGAGGAATCCGTCGTACTTCATCGCTGCCTCCTTCTGCCCCGGTCACCGCTGGTCATGGGGGTCGCCCGGTGCGCTGTCGGGCCGGCCGGGTCCGTCCGCCGGTGCGTAGCTGCCGTCCGCAAGGCTCTTGGCCCGGGACTCCCGCTCGGACTCTCGCAGGGCACGGCGGAAGCGCCCGGGGCCCCAGGAACGGCCGCCCACGGCCTGTTCGAGTCGGTCACGGCTCGTCGGACCGGCTTCTTGGAGCGCGTGGGTGATCTGCTCGATCTCGTCGTCGAGGCGTTGTTCGGCCATGGCGGACGTACGGCTTGCCGCGCCCGCGGTGCGGTGCCGGCCATGCCCGGCGAGTACAGGGTGCTGCTGCCCGGTCCGGTGCCCGGGCGGTAGCGGCGGGCTCCGGCGCGCTCCCGCTCCCGGCGGCGGGCGGTGCGGTCGGCGATCCGCAGTTCCCGCTCGTGCGCGGCCTGCCGGACATGCGCGGGCCGCAGGCGGTCTCGCGCGTTCTGTGGCGCAGGCTCGTTGCGCCAGGCTGCCTCGGTTTCCTCAGCGGTGAGCGGCCGGGCGATGTTCTCCAGGGACTGGTGTTCGGCCCGGACACCGAAGAAGACCTCGGTCAGCCCGCCCAGCGCCATGGCTGCCGCTCCGACGAGGAAGCCGATGGCCACCAGGTCGGCATCGCCACTGTGAATCAAGTGGCCGAACAGCAGCGGGCCGGTGATTCCGCCCACGGCCGTGCCGATCGCGAAGAACAGCGAGATGGACAGGGCTCGGGTCTCCATGGGGAAGACCTCGCTCACCGTCAGGTAGGCCGAGCTCGTTCCCGCGGACGCCACGAAGAAGGTCAGCGAGACCAGCAGGAAGAACGACCATGTCGTCAGGGAGCCGTTGATCAGCAGAACGGCGAGGACGGCTGCCACGACCGCCGAGCCGAAGTAGGTGCCCGCGATCATCGGCTTTCTGCCAACGGTGTCGAACAGTCGGCCGAGAAGGAGTGGTCCGAGGAAGTTGGCGATCGCGAAGAGGACAAGGAAGTAAGGGATCGAGCCGGAGCCGATGTCGAAGAAGCCGTTCAGGATCGTTCCCAGGTCGAAGACGATCGCGTTGCACAGGAACGCCTGTCCGACGAAGTGCGCCAGACCGAGAACGGCGCGACGCGGGTACCGCCGCAGAGCCACGCCGGCGATCTCCGTGAACGGGATGATGTCGCGCTGCCGTACGGTGACCGCCTCGCCCGGCTCCGGCAGCTCCACTTCGAGTCCGTCCAGAATCCAGACGGTTCCCAGACCGATGACGATCCGCCAATGGAATCGGGACCACGGCAGCCGGTCAAGCCGTGCGGGGACCTTGGTCGTGACGACACCGAGCTCGGCGGTGGTGGTCATGCCACGCCTCCTCGTTCAGGGGCCATGGGCTGTTGCCTGGAGAGGGGCACAACGGGCCGGAACGGACCGGTCCGCATAGGGTGGTCTGCTGTGCTGCGCTGCCACCTTCTGGGACACCATTTTCGTTTTCTCCATGAGGGCGACACGATGCTCTGGCGCTGCGCGCGGGGGTGCGGAGCGGAGGGAAGCAAGCGATATCCGACGGCCCAGGACGCCGAGCGTTACGCACGGGCATTCGACCGCGAGGACCAGGCGGACATGGGCCGGCGAGCACCGCTGGGTCTGCTCCCGCTTCGGCTGCTGCGCGCCTGGCGTCTGCGGCGCCGAAAGGAAGCCGGTGGGGAGCCGCATGCCGCGTCTCCGCCGCCGTGAGGGGCTGTGACATCGGACGTCGTTCATGAGCCGCCCCGGGTGTCGAAGCCTCGCCGGCCCGGCCGCGGTGCCGGATGGGTGCCCGGAACCGCGGCGTTCGCGTCTCAGCCGCTGCTCTCGGTGCTTTCACCCGTCTCGCTGATCTCGACATGCCGGGGCTTTGCGACCTCGGCCTTGGGGACGGTGATGGTGAGCACTCCGTCCGAGATCTGCGCATCGATCTTTTCGGTGTCGACCTCTCCGGGCAGCCGCAGCCGGTACTCGAAGGATCCGGTGCGGCGGGTGCTCCGGCGCAGGACGCCTTTGCGTTCCTTCTCCTTGATCTCTCCGGTGACCACCAGCTCCTGGCCGTTCGCTTCGACGTCGATGTCCTTGCTCTTGACGCCGGGGAGTTCGATCTCGACGTGGAAGGCGTCGTTGGACTCCGTGACATCCGCCATGGGTGTCCACGCGACTGCGGGCGCAGCGCCTCCCACCGTGGATTCGATCAGTCCGCTCATCTCGCTGAGCAGTTGGTCGAACTCCGTCAGCGGATTGCGTGCCCAGCCAAGGGGCCTGTCCTGCATTGCGCCACCGCGGTGGCGCCGGACGGGCGTAGTCATTCCCATCGCCTCCTTCTCCTTCTCGTGATCTCGTCGCCCGCTGGGTGTCATGCGAGCCAAGCGGACTCCTTCGGACGGGTGTGCGGGGAGCTGTCGGTGCCGCCGTGCGCGGCCGTGTGGCCCAGGTAGCGGTGCACGAAGTGGATGCTCATCGCGCCTTCGCCGACCGCGGAGGCCACGCGCTTCACCGAGCCGCTGCGGACGTCGCCGGCGGCGAAGACGCCAGGCAGGCTGGTCTCCAACGTCAGGCAGTCGCGGCCCTGGCTCTGCCACAGTTCGGGAACGGAGCACGCCTGCGCCTCCGCGCCGGTGAGCACGTAGCCGCGCGCGTCGAGGGCAAGCGCGCCGGACAGCCACTCGGTGTGAGGGTCGGCGCCGGTGAAGACGAACAAGGCCCGCACCTCGAGGTGGCGGTGCTCGCCCGTACGGTGGTCGACCACGGTGACCGCCTCCAGCGCCTTGTCGCCGAGTGCCTCGGTCATCTCGGTGTGCAGCAGCACGCGCACCCGCGGGTGGCGTTCGATCTGATCGATCAGGTAGCGGGACATGTGCGCCTCGATGCTCGGCCCACGGACGAGCAGATACACCTGTGGTGCGTACCCGGCCAGGAAGAGCACGGCCTGGCCCGCGGAGTTGCCGCCGCCGACCCGCCACCGGGTCGGTACGGCACTGCTGGGCCTCGTAGACGGTCGCCGAGTAGTGGACGCTCGCGCCCTCCAACGGCTCGATGCCGGGCACATGGAGGCGGCGGTAGCGGGCGCCGGTGGCCAGGACGACGGTACGGGCGGTGATCTCGCTGCCGTCGGCGAACCCGACGGCGTAGTGGCCGTCCCGCCGTTCGAGCCGGGCCGCCTCCGCCGGGACGCTGATCCGGGCGCCGAACTTCTCCGCCTGCAGCACAGCGCGCTCGGTGAGTTCGGCGCCGGAGATGCCGGAAGGGAAGCCGAAGCAGTTGTCGATGCGGGAAGACGTCCCGGCCTGGCCGCCAGTGGCCATCGCCTCGACCACGGTCGTGCCGAGGCCCTCCGAGGCGGCGTTCACCGCGGCAGCGAGACCGGCCGGACCGGAGCCGACGATCAGGAGATCGCCGCGGCCATTGCCCGACGGCAGGGGCGGCAAGCCGATCAACCGGGCCAGTTCGGCGTTGCTCGGATTGCGCAGCAGGGTGGTGTCCCGCCAGATCACCAGCGGCGTCTGCTCCGGACCGACCGCGAAGCGGCGCAGCAGCGCCTCGGCCTCCTGGTCCGTCTCCAGATCGATCCAGCGGTGCGGCAGCCGGTTGCGGGCGGCGAACTCGCGCAGCCGCCGGGTGTCGGGCGAGTAGCGCGAGCCGATGATGCGGAAACCGGCGCCCTGACCGACGAGCAGGGCACGGCGGCCCAGGCAGGCGCGCAGCACCACATCACCAAGAAGGGAGTCCCGGGTCACCAGGTCGCGCAGCTGATCCATAGACAGGGCGAGGATCTCGCCGGGGTCCCTGACCGCGGCGGTGTAGAAGGCCACCTGTCCGTTCAGGAGGCCGAGTTCGCCGATGAAGCGGCCAGGGCCATGCACACGCAGCAGGCGTTCGCCGGGCGTGCCGTAGCCCTCGACGATGGCGACCGAGCCACTGAGGACGACGTAGAACATCTCGCACCGCTCCCCCTCCCGGATCAACACGTCACCGGCGTCAACCGGGCGCCGCCGGCCATGCTGCGCCAGGCGGGCCATCTGGTCGTCCGACAGGCGGGGATAGGCGCCGTAGATGTCGGGGGTCTCGAAGGGGACGCTCTCCTGCGCCTCGTCCGGCACCGGCGCTGCGCCCGGCCGCGTCTCGTCGCCGGGCATCACACGAACGCCTCATGGACGAAGCACCACCGCCAGTCCTCGCCGGGCTCGAGCGACGCCACGATCGGATGGCCGTCGGCGGCGGCGTGACGGCGGGCGTGCCGGTTCGGCGAGGAATCGCAGCAGCCGACGTGGCCGCAGGTCAGGCAGAGCCTGAGGTGGACCCAGGGGGAATGTGTGGCCAGGCATTCCTCGCATCCCGGGGCACGCGGGGTGACGGGGCGTACGAGGGCGAGGTGGGGGTCGGTCCGTACGGTCATGGCCGATCATCCTTTCCCGGCCGGTTCGCGGCCCGCGATCGACTGCTCCACCCACCGCCGCAGGGCAGGGGCAGGTGCGCCCGGCGGCCACGCTGGGCCGCGTGGACCAGCAGGCCGAGCAGAGCGCCGACGAGTGCTCCGAAAACCAGCCCGTACAAGGCGAGGAGCAGTCCCGACATGACCGGGTCCAGCCAGTTCGGCAGCCCGGAGATCCACCCGATCAGTGCGCCGGGCAGGGCGCCGCTCGCCGCCCCCTGCAGCGCGGCCCCGCCATGTCCCATGCGGCCGGTCACCTGCTCGACCAAGGCGCACGTCCTGTCTGATGACGGCCACCCTCTCGACGGGAAAACCCTGATCGGAAAGGTGATCGACGGCGCATTCCGCCTCCTGGTAGGTCGCGTACGAGGCGATGGTCCTGCGGGCCTGCTCGTTCATCAGCCAGTCCTTCCACGGCCACCGGTGCGCTCGGCGATCCCGGACAAGTCCAGAGTGGCAAGAGAGCAGCGCGCTCCGCCTGCACCCGGCAGGTCAGAAATCGACGCAGTCGGTCGGCCCACGAGAACAAGGCTCAAATCCAGACAAGTCCGATGGCCTTGCCTAGGCTGGGTACTCAGGGCTCGCCCAGGTGTGGATCCCACGATTCGCTCGATCGCCTCCGATGACCGGAGGAGAACGGAGTGATCAATGGACTGCCACCCGTCACGGAGGCTGTCCCCTCACGTCTCCGACCAGGAAGGGACCCGCCAGCCGAGCAACACCGCGGGTACCGAACGGCACGCCCCCCGTCCGCTCGCGGCGCTGGACCCACACGGGCTGCTGGTGCTGTCCCACACCCTGTTCACCTGCGCGGAGCAGAGTGAGATCGTGCGGTTGGCCATGCGGCACGTCAGTGCCCTTGGTCCCTACCACGCCGAGGCCGGATACCTCGCGACGGGCGACGGTTTGTCCCGCGTCCGCGGCCACGACGCGGGAGCGCCAAAGGTCGACGACGCACGGATGAAGGAGTTGGGCGAGGCTGACGGCTCCGTATCCCTTCCAGAGCGGTCCTGGACCTGGGCGTTCGGCCTGCGCGGGGCCGGCGGTCTGCTCGGCTACATCCTGGTCTCCTCCCACTCCGGGCCCGACGAGCAGGGGCACTTCCTCCTCTCGACCCTCGTGGGGCTCGCATCGGCGGCCCTGTCACTGACGGTCACGCGCGCCGCGCAGCACGACAACGCCGGCGAACTGAGCCGACTCCGCACCGAACGGGACACCGCACTGCGGCAGCTGGACACAATGCGCTCCGAGCTGCACCTGCAGAAGACCGTGCACGAGACCCTCGCCCGCGTCGCTGCCCGGGGCGGCGGCGAGGACGCTATCACCCAAGCGCTGTACGAGCTCACCGGGCTGTCGGCGCTCATCGAGGACCGGTTCGGCAACCTGAGGTCCTGGGCCGGTCCGGCCCGGCCCGATCCCTATCCGGTGCGGTCCTCGACCTACCAGGAAGAGATGCTGCGGCAGGTCGCGCGCGAGGAGGGCCCGGTCAGAGTCAAGGACCGGCTGATCGCCCTGCTCCGCCCGCGCGGCGACGTTCTCGGCGTACTCGCCATTGAGGACCCCGAGGCGACGGCCAACGAGCACACCAGGTTCGCCTTGGATCACGCCCAGCGGTCGCTCGCCCAGGAGCTCATGCATATGCGCGAACTCACCGAGGTCGAACTGCGGCTGCGCCGCCAACTGATCGACGACCTGTTGGAGGGCACTGAGGAGACGAGCGCCTACGCCCGGGCCGAAGCCGTCGGCCACGACCTGCAACGTACCCACTACGTGGTCGTGGTGCACTGGCCGGGCAACGCCGCGAACAGCTCCTTCAGCCGTGCCGTCGAGCAAGCGACGGCCACCTCGGCGACCCGTCCGCTGATCACCCGTCGCGGCGACCAGATGGTCCTGCTGACCGAAGCGAGGCCCAACGACGATGCCGTGTACACGGCGCTGGCCCATGAGCTGGGAACGCCCGACGGAGCGATCGGGGTGAGCACCCGCTGCGACTCCCCGGACGGCATTCCCCGCTGTTATCAGGAGGCACTGCGGGCCCTGGAGGTGCGGCAGAACTCCCGCCATCGCAGCGGGACGACGTTCTTCGACGACCTCGGGCTGTACCGGATCCTGGGGCCCGGAAACGATCTCCGGGAGCTCGAAGACTTCGTGCGAGAGTGGCTCGGCCAGCTGATCGACTACGACGCAGGGCACGACACAGAGTTGGTGGAGACGCTCTCGCGCTACTTCGAATGCGGAGGCAACTACGACGATGCGGCCGCCGCGCTGACGGTCCACCGCAGCACCCTGCGCTACCGGCTGCAGCGCATCCGTGAGATCAGCGACCGCGACCTGGCGGATGTTGACACCCGGCTCAACCTGCAGGTGGCAACGCGCGTCTGGAAGATCATCCTGGGCGGGCGGCGCTGACCGCGGACACCCGGAGGGCCAGCGCAGCGGGTCAGCCCGGCACTCGAACAGGTCACCAGTGAGTCAAGTCGATGTTGCGGCCTGATCGCCTCCCGCCCAGCCCCTCCGAGCTGCGGAAACTGCCCGCATGTGAGGTGTGCTGGTGGCCGCCCCACGGGGCGCATCAGCACTGACGTGGGTGGTGAGGCCCGGCGTGCAGTCGCACGTCGGGCCTCACCGGTTTCCCACGGCCTCTCCGCATGTCGGCACCGGCAGGCGGACGAGCTGGCCACTGACCCCACCGGACCTGGGCAACGGCCCTCGCAACGCAGCCCCCGCCGACCACCGAAGCCACATCACCGCCCGCCGCCAAGCGGATGCTCGCCGACGGTGTCAGCTTGGTCTGGTTCAGCTACCGGCTCCTGACCGTCGTTGCTGGGTGCCGTCCCGTTCACTCTGCCTGAACCGCCCCGAGGGAGGTGCCAAGCACCTTGCCGTCGGCGAGGGGCTGTTCGCTGGGGCGGCAAGATTGGCGCGGAACTACGATTTCTATGAGCACTCTCAGCGTGCTCACTGATCGGATGGCGGTGGCGGGTTGAGCGCGGGGTCCGCAACGCACGAGGCTCCCGCGCCGTTGAGGGAGGTGTTCGAAGTCTCAACCCACCGGCACAGGAGCCTCGTTGGTTCCCTACCCTGCCGCACTCGATCTCCCGCACGCCCTGGTCGAGTGGGTCACGATGCTCATCGTCACCCGTGAGGGTGACCGCCGATGCAAACTCCCGCCGCACCAGCGTGCACTGGTCGCGCTGGTGTACCTGCACCGTCACGACACCCTCGCCCGAATCGCGACCGGATTCGGCATATCCGTCGGCACCGCCCACGCGTACGTCACGGGCGTCGTCGGTCTGCTCGCCGACCGTGCTCCAGGCCTGCTGAAGACCCTGCGCGAGAGCGACCCGGACTTCGTGCTGCTGGACGGGACCCTCGTGGAGTGCGACCGGACCGGCGACGGCCGCGCCGACTACCCGACCAAGCACCGCCGACACGGTGTGAACGTCCAGGTCGTCACCAACCCCACCGGCAAGGTGCTGTGGATCTCGCCCGCGCTGCCGGGCCGCACCCATGACCTGACCGCGGCCCGCAGCCACCGGATCATCCGGATCTGCGAACGCCAGGGCGTCCCCATCCTGGCCGACCGCGCCTACCAGGGCGCCGGCCCCTGGGTCACCACCGGCCTCAAACGACCACCCGGCGGCGAACTCACCCCCACACAGCGCACCGTCAACCGCGCCCTCGCCAAGGCCCGAGCTCCCGTCGAACGCGGCATGGCACGGCTGAAGTCCTGGCAGATCTTCCGCAGGGCCCGCATCAGCCCCAACCGCATGACCGTCATCGCCAAGGCCGTCCTCACCCTGGAGAGGCAACGCTGAAAGGCCTCAATGAACTTGTCAACTTGACCCGGTCGTAAACGGCCGGGCTTGGAGGTAGGGCACCACTGGCTGTGGTGTGGCCTCCTCCGTCCGGACACCTAGGAAGGTGCTG
>NZ_JBEZKJ010000081.1:0-37690 GCF_040651675.1 Streptomyces sp. NPDC048415
CCCACACACGTCTTCGGCCTCCATCAGGGCAACAAGGGCCCCCACGGGCACCAGGCCGGGCACCACAAGGACGGCACCGCGGACGCGCGGTGGTCGCCGGCCTGGACCTTGGAGCCGGTGCCCGGTGTCACTCCCTCGGGGCGGGCGGTGTCGACGACGACCTGCCACTGGCGTCCGTGGTTGACGGGCACCACGAACTCCAGGGCCTTCGGCGAGGCGTTGAACATCAGCAGGAAGGAGTCGTCGGTGATGCGCTCCCCGCGCGGACCGGGCTCGGAGATCGCGTTGCCGTTGAGGAAGACGGACAGCGCCCGTGCCTGCGCGGAGCCCCAGTCGCGCTGCGTCATCTCCGTGCCCTCCGGGGTGAACCACGCGATGTCGGACAGCTCGTCGTGCGTGCCCTGCACGGGCCGCCCGTGGAAGAACCGGCGCCGCCGGAAGACGGGGTGGTCGCGCCGCAGCCACACCATCGCGCGGGTGAACTCCAGAAGCTCGCTGCCGTCCTCCGGCCAGGGCACCCAGGAAAGCTCGCTGTCCTGGCAGTAGGCGTTGTTGTTGCCGCCCTGGGTGCGCGCGAACTCGTCTCCGTGGCTGAGCATCGGCACGCCCTGGGAGAGCATCAGCGTGGCGACGAAGTTGCGCCGCTGACGGGCCCGCAGGGCCAGTACTGCCTCGTCGTCGGTGTCGCCCTCGGCACCGCAGTTCCAGGACCGGTTGTGGCTCTCGCCGTCGCGGTTGTCCTCGCCGTTGGCCTGGTTGCGCTTGTTGTTGTAGGAGACGAGATCGTTGAGCGTGAAGCCGTCGTGGCAGGTCACGAAGTTGATGGAGGCGAGCGGGCGGCGGCCGTCGTCCTGGTAGAGGTCCGACGAGCCCGTCAGACGGGACGCGAACTCGGCCAGTGTGCGCGGCTCGCCGCGCCACAGGTCCCGTACGGTGTCGCGGTACTTGCCGTTCCACTCGGTCCACAAAGGCGGGAAATTGCCCACCTGGTACCCGCCCTCGCCGACGTCCCACGGCTCCGCGATCAGCTTCACCTGGGAGACCACCGGGTCCTGCTGGACGAGGTCGAAGAACGACGACAGCCGGTCCACCTCGTGGAACTGCCTCGCAAGGGTGGCGGCGAGGTCGAAGCGGAAACCGTCGACGTGCATGTCGGTGACCCAGTAGCGCAACGAGTCCATGATCAGCTGGAGCACGTGCGGGGAGCGCATGAGAAGGGAATTGCCGGTCCCCGTGGTGTCCATGTAGTAGCGCGGATCGTCCGCCAGGCGGTAGTACGACGCGTTGTCCAGGCCCCTGAAGGACAGCGTCGGACCCAGGTGGTTGCCCTCGGCCGTGTGGTTGTAGACCACGTCGAGGATGACCTCGATGCCTGCCTCGTGCAGTGCCCGGACCGCCGATTTGAACTCCAGGACCTGCTGGCCCCGGTCGCCCCAGGAGGCGTACGCGTTGTGCGGGGCGAAGAAGCCGATGGTGTTGTAGCCCCAGTAGTTGTTGAGGCCCATGTCCACCAGACGGTGGTCGTTCACGAACTGGTGCACCGGCATCAGTTCCAGGGCCGTCACGCCGAGCTCGGTCAGGTGTTCGATGATGGCCGGGTGTGCGAGCGCCGCGTACGTGCCGCGCAGTTCCTCGGGGAGGCCCGGGTGCAGCATCGTCAGGCCCTTCACATGGGCCTCGTAGAGCACCGTGCGGTGGTAGTCGATGCGCGGGAGCCGGTCGTCGCCCCAGTCGAAGTACGGGTTGACCACCACCGATGTCATCGTGTGGGGTGCCGAGTCCAGGTCGTTGCGCTTGTCGGGCGCTCCGAAGGGATAGCCGTACACCTCCTCGCCCCACTTGATCGTGCCGCTGATGGCGCGCGCGTAGGGATCGAGCAGGAGCTTCGCCGAGTTGGCGCGCTGCCCGCGCCCGGGCGCGTACTGCCCGTGCACCCGGAAGCCGTACCGCTGTCCGGGCATGATCCCCGGCAGGTACGCGTGCCGGACGAAGGCGTCGGTCTCGCGCAGTTCCACCGCGGTCTCCGAGCCGTCGTCGTGCAGCAGACACAGCTCGATACGGTCGGCGGCCTCCGAGAAGACCGCGAAATTGGTACCGGCGCCGTCGTACGTGGCACCGAGTGGATATGCCTCTCCAGGCCAGACCTGCATGGATACGACTCTTCCAGTAGTGCCGTGCCCCGGGGGGCGCCTGCGAGCCGAGTCTCCCCGAAAGTGATGGAACCTCCTATGACTTACATCCCTCTTACCCACTGACCAGGCATACGTCGTATGCCGAACCAGTGGGGCTCGAACGACTCCTGACGACATAGAGGGAGTAGGGGGAAATGTGCGCAAGATAGTGCACCGCCACCTGGGCAAGGTGGTGGCAGGTGCGGCCATCGCGGTGGCCGGGACGGCCGTGATGGTCGGGATCACTCTTCCGGGCTCGGCGGGGGCCGACGAATCGGGCGGGGCTCAGGGTGGCAGCGGGACGTCGCAGGAGGCGGCGCAGCAAGGACAGGCGGCGGTGCAGCCCGGCGTCGTCGAGCAGGCTCCGGCCCAGGGCGACAAGGGCAAGGGCCGTGACCCGCTGACCGACGACGAGATGAAGCGGGTCGAGCGGATCGCGCTGAATCAGCAACTGCTCGACGCCGGCGAGAACGTCGAGGGCGAGCGCGGACCGCAGCGCATCAGCGTCAACCTCGCCGAACCCGAGGCGAACGAACTGGACGACCCGAACGCGCCCCGGCGCGCCGACGTGTCGTTCTACGACTACAAGGGTGACACGCTCGTCACCAAGACCGTCAATCTCGACACCGGGAAGGTCGAGAAGACGGGCACCCAGCACGACGTCCAGCCGCCCATCAGCCACGACGAGATGGTCGAGGCCGCCAAGCTGCTGATCGCCGACCCGCTCGGCGCGGGCCTGAAGGCCGACTTCAAGGACGCCACCGGCAAGGAGCTGACCTCGCCCGACCAGCTGATGCTCAACAGCATGGTCTACCGCGCGACGTCCGGCGCACAGCCCGCCGGCCTCGACGCCTGCGGCGAGCACCGGTGTGTACGGCTCTTCCCGAAGGTCAAGAACGGGGCCTGGATCGACAGCCGCCACCTGGTGATCGACCTGAGCGCCCGCAAGGTCGGCAAGCTCGGCTGAGCGCGGCCTTCTCTCACCTTCCAGCTTCTTCGCAACTTTCCTGCTTTCCGCAAGGAGTCACTTCTTCATGCGCGTCAACAGAATCAGCCGTGCCCGCAGCCGAACGGCGGTGGGCCTTTCGGCGCTCGCCCTGGCCGCCGGCGCGACGACGGCCGCCGGACCGGCCGTCGCCCAGCCCAAGGCCGCCTCCGCGGCGGCCGCCGACTGCAGCACGGCGTACAAGATCGAACAGAAGCTCGCCACCGGCACCACCTGGCGGATGTGCTGGCACTATGAGAGCGAGGCGGGGCTCGTGCTGGAGAACATCTCCTACCAGCCCCCCGGTGAGGCCCACCCGATCAAGGTCCTGGCCAGCGCGAAGCTCGCCCAGATCGACGTCCCGTACGACGACGGCTCGGTCGAGTACAGCGACCTCACGGGTGCCGGCTTCGGACAGGGACTGATGGACATGGACCCCGCCGAGTGTCCCGGCGGCACCATCAAGACGGTCAAGGTGCCCGACGCCTGGGATCCGCAGCACCCCAACGTCAAGGGCCTGTGCACCACGACCCGTTCGCGCGGCCACGCGTACCGCATGGAGGCCGACACGGGGAACAAGGTCTTCCAGAAGCAGGGCAAGGACCTGTTGATCTACACCGTCAACAAGGTCGGCTGGTACGAGTACATCACCGAGTGGCGCTTCCAGGACGACGGCACCCTCAGCATGAACGCCGGCGCCACCGGCAGCCTCTCGCCCGGTGACTACGACGCGGGCGACGGCCGTGGCTGGCCGATCGGCAAGGGCGCCAAGGCCTACGCCACCAGCCACAGCCACAACATCTTCTGGCGGCTCAACTTCGACCTCGACGGCTCCTCCAAGGCCAAGGTCGAGCAGTACGACTCCACGGTCAGCCCGCCCGCGCACGGCGCCGAGGCCCCGAGCAACAAGACCACTCGTACGAAGGTCACCAAGGAACTCGCCGGCGATGCCAAGAACATGCGCTGGTGGCGCGTCGTCAGCAACACCGGCAAGAACAAGGACGAGCACGCGCGCTCGTACGAGATCGTCCCGGGCGCGACCACCAAGTACCTCGGCCGCCCCTTCACCAAGCACGACATCTACTTCACCGAGTACAACAAGTGCGAGCAGTTCGCCAGCGACAACCTGCGCAACTGCGGTGCCGGACACGGCAAGTCGGTCGACAAGTGGATCGGCGGGCAGACGCTGACCCACCCCGTTGTCTGGGTCAACGTGGGCTTCCACCACATCGCGCGCGACGAGGACCAGCAGCCCATGCCGGTTCACTGGCAGGGCTTTTCCATAGCCCCGCGGGACGTGACCGCTATGAATCCGCTCACTCCGCCGGAGCTCGCCGACCAGAACGGCCATGTGCAAAACGGTAGTTGAGAAACGACCTGTCCATCGGGCTGCACCGCCCACCGCTCCCGGAGTACTCTTCCTTGATCGTTGATTGGGGCCTGGCCCCTGGGGAGAGCTCGGGGGAGCGGAAGGCGGTGCGCGGGTGGGCTCGGGAGGGCTGGAGCTGCCTCCTGGTGACGAGGGTCACGAGGGGAACTCCACAGATGTCCCACCCGGCGCGGTGTCCCTGGCACGGCCGATGGAAATGGGATCCATTGGACCGGAGTTGGACTGGGGCGCCGACGCCTGGCGCGAGGTGCGTACGCGCGCCCAGCGAGCCGGGCGTGCCTACATCTGGCTGAACCTGGTCGAACAGCGGCTGCGCGCGGTCGTGGCCGCTGTTCTCCGCCCCATCTACGAACCCGTCCACGGCGACGAATGGGTGGTCGCCGCCGCTGGACCCGCCGGACAGGAGTGGGTGCAGCGCGCGGTCGCCGTACGTGAAGTCAGCCGCCGCAAGGGGTACTTGCTCGACCCGGCCGACGACAATGTGCTCAGTTTCCTCACGTTGCCGCAGCTGCGCGAGCTGATGGTGCAGCACTGGCCCTGCTTCGAACCGTACTTCGACGAGCGCAGGGACGTCGAACTCGCCCTGGACGAGCTCGAAGTGACCCGGAACGTGGTCTCCCGCAACCGGGCGCTGTCCGAGGCCGTCCTCGGTCAGGCCGAGCGGGCGGCGGCGAAGCTTCTGGAGATACTCGGTGCCGGCAGCGATGTGCCTTCGGCGCGGCGGCTGCCCGTCGACGCCGTGGAGAACCTGGTCGGCGACCGGTACGCGGACGTGGTCGGCGTGCACTCGGACCGGGTGCGGCTGCTGCGCCAGTTCCCCGCCGAGGACCTCTTCGGCGGCGCCCGCCGCCTCGACGCCATCGGCATCGGCCTCAATCTGCTGGTGCAGAACTTCTCCGGGCGGCGGCTCGTGCGCCTCGCCGAGTCCGGCTGCCGGGTCCGGCTGCTGTTCCTGAACCCCGCGTCCAGCGCGGTCAAGCGGCGCGAGCGGGAACTCGGCATCAAGCGCGGTGAGTTGAGCCGCGCCGTCGAGATGAACATCCTGCACATGCGCCGGGTGCGGTCCAAGCTGCGCGACCCGGGCGCCTTCGAGATCCAGGTCTTCGACGAGACGCCCCGCTTCACGGCCTACCTCGTGGACGGGGACGGCTCGGACGGTATCGCGGTCGTGCAGTCGTATCTGCGCCGCACGCGGGGGATGGAGACGCCGGTGCTCGTGCTGCGCGGCGGCGGCCGGTTGGTGAAACCGGACGAGATTGGCGAAGAAGGGCTTTTCCCTACATACCGCGAGGAGTTCGAGGTGGCTTGGGTGGATTCGCGACCGGTGTCCTGAAAGTCTCACCCGTCGGGGGACCGGAAGCCTGCAAGCGGAAGGCGGTCCTCGGATTGTCAGTGGCGCGTGCGATCGTGGAGACCACTGGGGGAAAGCACCACGAAGAAGGGGGGCCGCCCATGGGCTGGCACCGGGAGCTGCTGATCGGCTTCGACCTGGAGACGACCGGGACGGATCCGCGCGAGGCGCGCATCGTCACGGGGGCCGTGATCGAGGTCAAGGGCTCGGAGCCGATAGGCCACCGCGAGTGGCTGGCCGATCCGGGCGTGGAGATCCCGGTGGACGCGGTGGCGGTGCACGGGATCACGAACGAGCGGGCGGCCACCGAGGGCAGGCCCGCGGACGAGGTCGCCGACGCGATCGCCGGCGTCCTCACCACCTACTGGAAGACGGGCGTCCCGGTCGTCGCGTACAACGCTGCCTTCGACCTGACCCTGCTCTCCGCCGAACTGCGGCGCTACGGACTGCCGTCGCTGCGCGACCGGCTCGGCGGAATCGACCCCGCCCCCGTCATCGACCCGTACACGATCGACCGCTCCGTGGACCGCTACCGCAGAGGCAAGCGCAATCTCGAAGCGGTCTGCACGGAGTACGGGGTGGCGCTGGACTCCGCCCACGACGCATCGGCCGACGCGCTGGCCGCGGCCCGGCTCGCCTGCGCGATAGCCGGCCGCCACCCGAAGGTCGCCGCCCTCGGCCCCGCGGACCTGCACCGCCGCCAGATCGAGTGGTACGCGGAATGGGCCGCGGACTTCCAGAGCTTCCTGCGCCGCAAGGGCGACGCGGACGCGGTGGTGGACGGGACGTGGCCGCTGCGGGACCTGGCGGACGAGCGGGTCTGAGCCCGACTTCCGGTTAAGAAGGGGACCAGCCTTCCGTCCGGGTCAGGTTCAGAAGGGATACCAGCGCACCGTCTCGTCCCCGTCCCGCAGTGACGCCACCCTCCGCTCGAACTCGGCGAGCGCCTTGGGGTTGACCGGCGCGTGCTGGGCGACCCAGGCGCAGCTGGCGGTCTCGCGAGCTCCGCGCAGCACGGAGCAGCCCTCCCACTCGCGGACGTCCCAGCCGTACGTCTCGGTGAAGGAGTCGTACGCCTCGCCCGGGAGCCCGTAGCGGTCGCGGGACAGCGCCATGACCACCAGGTCGTGCTCGCGCAGGTCGGCGGAGAAGGTCTCGAGGTCGACCAGGACCGGGCCGCCGGGGCCGACGTGGACATTGCGGGGCAGCGCGTCGCCGTGGATCGGGCCCGGCGGCAGATGGGGGACGAGCGCGGCGGCGGCCTGAGTGAAGCCGTCGCGCCGCGCCCGCAGATACGCCGCGTCGGCGGGGTCGATCGCGTCGCCCGCAAGGCGCAGCCAGCGCTCCACACCGCCCAGCAGATCGCGGGGCGGCAAGGCGAAGGAGGGGGAGGGAAGTGCGTGCACCACCCGTAGGAGTTCGGCCAAATCCCGTGGCTCAGCGGGGCGTACGGGATCGGGCAGCCGGTGCCACACCGTCACCGGGTGACCCTCGACCAGCAGCGCCTTGGACTCGGCGGCGCGGACCGCGGGGACGCCCGCCTCGGCGAGCCAGGCCGCGATGTCCAGCTCCCGCCGGGCGCGGTCGAGGAGTTCTGCGTCGCGGCCCACCTTGACCACCAGGCCATCGGCGGCGAACACCGCGTTCTCGCCGAGGGCGAGGAGCGTGGCGTCCCGCGCCGAGCCCGGCAGCACATCCGCCGCGGCCAGTACGTCCCGCGCCCGTGCCTCGTCCATCCTTGGCCTCCGTGTCCTGCCGCGCTGCCCGCGCGGTCCCTCGCGTACGCGTGGCGCTGTCCTCGCGCGGCTCTCGCGTCCGGCGTCGTGTTCAGGCCATCCGTCGGCCAGTGTCGCATTGCCACAGGTCGGACGGCGTGCGCGGTCTCTTGACGACCTACACCACCTTCACGACCATGACGGGGGCCGCCTGGGAGGCCGGACCGCCACGAGCCGCCCGAAGGAGCTGAATCCGTGACACTGGCGACCGCGACGAAGCGGTCATCGAAGCGGGCGCCGCGCACGGCGGGCCGGGACCGTCGTCCAGCCGACCACGGCGCCTGGTTCCTGGTGCTGCCCGCGCTGATCCCGATCCTGGTGCTCAGTGTCGGACCGCTGCTGTACGGGGTCGCGCTGGCGTTCACCGATGCGCAGTCGGGGCGGACGGCGCCCACGCGGTGGACCGGGGTGCTCAACTTCCAGGACCTGCTGCACGACACGCTGTTCTGGGACTCGTTCCGGATCGGTCTGGTATGGGCCGTCGGGGTGACCGTGCCGCAGTTCCTCCTCGGGCTCGGGCTCGCCCTGCTGCTCAACCAGGAGCTGCGGCTGCGCTGGGTGGCCCGCGCCCTCGCGATCGTTCCCTGGGCGATGCCCGAGGTCGTCGTCGGCATCATGTGGCGGCTCGTCTACAACCCGGACGCCGGCATCCTCAACGAGACCCTGCGCGACCTCGGCCTCGGCGACGGCCATGACTGGCTGAGCGGCCTCGGCACCGCCCTGCCCGCGGTGATCGTCGTCGGCGTCTGGGCGGGCATGCCGCAGACCACGGTCGCGCTGCTCGCCGGGCTGCAGAACACCCCGCGCGAACTCCACGAGGCGGCCGCGATGGACGGCGCGGGCGCCTGGCGCCGCTTCCTGACGGTCACCTGGCCCGCCCTGAGACCGGTCGCGCTCGCCATCACGGCGCTCAACCTCATCTGGAACTTCAACTCGTTCGCGCTGGTCTATGTGCTGACCAACGGTGGTCCGGGCGGCCGCACCCGACTGCCCATGCTCTTCGCGTACGAAGAGGCCTTCCGCTACGGGCAGTTCGGCTATGCGGCGGCGATGGGCTGTGTGATGGTCGCGCTGATCTCGGTGATTCTCGCCGTGTATCTGGTAGGCCGCCTGAGGGGAGATGAGGACGCATGAAGAGCGGCAAGGGCGCCCGCGCGGGCCAGTACCTCGCGCTCCTTGCCTATCTCGTCTTCCTCGCCTTCCCCTTCCTCTGGCTGATCTCCACCGCGTTCAAACCGGCCCGCGAGCTGGCGAGCCTGCACCCCACCTGGATCCCCAAGGACCCCACCCTCGCCAACTTCCGGCAGGCCTTCGACGAGCAGCCGTTGCTGCGCGCCGGGCTCAACTCCCTGATCGCGGCGCTCGGCGCGGCGGTGATCGCCGTACTGATCGCGACCCCGATGGCGTACGTCATGGCGCGGCACCGCACGCTGCTCGCGAAGGCCGCCACCGGGTGGGTCGTGGTCAGCCAGGCGTTCCCCTTCGTGCTCGTGATCATCCCGCTGTTCCTGGTCCTCAAGAACCTGCGGCTGATCGACTCGTTGCCCGGATTGATCATGGTGTACGTGGTGTGGGCGCTGCCGTTCGCGCTGTGGATGCTGGTGGGGTACGTACGGGCCGTGCCCACCGAGCTGGAGGAAGCGGCCGCGGTCGACGGGGCGGGAAGGGCGCGCACGCTGATCTCCGTCACCGCCCCGCTGCTGGCGCCGGGCATCGTGGCGACGGCGCTGTTCGCGTTCATCAGCGCGTGGAACGAGTTCTTCTTCGCGCTCGTCCTGCTCAAGACCCCGGAGAAACAGACGTTGCCGGTCGTCCTCACGCACTTCATCGGAGCGGAGGGTGTCGCGGACCTCGGACCGCTGGCCGCGGCGGCGTTCCTGGCGACGCTGCCGTCGCTGGTCATCTTCGCGATCATCCAGAAGCGCATCACGGGCGGCATGCTCGCAGGGGCGGTGAAGAGCTGATGCGGACGAGACTGCTGGCGGCTTTGGCCGTATGCGGCCTGCTGCTCACCGGGTGCACGGACAGTGGTGGTGGATCGAGGGGAGTGATCACCCTCCGTTTCCAGTCCCTCGCCTGGCAGCAGGAGTCCGTCGCCGCCAACAAGGAGTTGGTGAAGGAGTGGAACGCGAGCCATCCGGACGTCAAGGTCGAGTACGTCCAGGGGAGTTGGGACAGCGTCCACGACCAGTTGCTCACCTCGTTCGAGGGCGGGGAGGCGCCCGACATCATCCACGACGCCTCGGACGACCTCGCGGACTTCGCGTACGGCGGCTATCTCGCCGATCTGCGCGAGCTGCTGCCCGACCGGCTCAAGTCCGGTATCCCACAGCGGAGTTGGGAGACGACGACCTTCGGGAACGGTGTCTACGGTGTGCCGTTCCTCCAGGAGCCGCGTGTCCTGATCGCCAACGCCACGTGGCTGAAGGAGTCGGGCGTGCGCATTCCGACCCCCGAGAAGCCGTGGACCTGGGACGAGTTCCGCGCCATCGCGAAGCGGCTGAGCGGCAAGGGCACGTACGGCGTCGCGTGGCCGCTCAAGGAGCCGGTGTCGGCGACGCTCAACCTCTCCCTCTCCGCGGGTGGGCAGATGTTCCACCGGGGCAAGGACGGCAAGGTGACGGTCCACTTCGACGCGGCCGACGCGGTGGTCCCGGGGATCGTCCACGACGAGGTGAACACGGACCACAGCGCGGCCAGGACGACGCTCGGCATGGGCGGCTCCGACACGCTGCCCGGGTTCTTCGGCGGCAAGTACGCGATGGTGCCGCTCGGCTTCTCCTACCGCCAGCAGATCGCGCAGCAGGCGCCGAAGGGCTTCGACTGGCAGGTGCTGCCCGCCCCGGCCGGCGCGGACGGGCTCGCCCAGGGCGTCAGCCCGCAGACGCTCTCGGTCTCCGAGGACAGTCCGCACAAGAAGGAGGCCGCCGAGTTCATCGACTTCCTGTTGCGGCCGAAGAACATGGTCCGCCTCGCCCTCGGCGACTGGATGCTGCCGACCGGCACCGAGGCCCTCAAGGACCCCGCCCTGCACACCACCAAGGACGACTGGGCGACAGGTACCGCACTCGCCGCCCACCTCCGATCGGCGCCCGCCCAGTCCGTGCGCGGCTACCCGGAGTGGAAGGACAAGGTCGCCACCCCCGCCTTCCAGGAGTACTACAGCGGGGCGATCGGCCCAGGAGAGCTGCGCCAACGCCTGGTGAGAGACGGCACCTTGGTACTGGCCCGCTATCAACGCTGAATGCCGGACGCCGGGCCGGCCACACAAACACGCGCACAGGGCCTGTTGGCTCCTCCCCCGCCAAGGAGCCAACAAGCCCTGATGCCCGGGAGTTACACCCCGACCCGCTCACCCTCCAAGGCCGGCGGCACGACAGCCTCCGGTGCCTCGTCGTGCGTGAGGTCGGGCAGGCGGTGCAGCCACTTCGGCAGATACCAGTTGTGCTCGCCGAGCAGAGCCATCACGGCGGGCAGCAGCACGCCCCGGATGATGGTCGCGTCGATGAGTACCGCGGCGGCCAGGCCCACACCCATCTGCTTCATGGACTGCATGGACAGCGTCCCGAAGATCGCGAAGACGGCGACCATGATGACCGCGGCGCTGGTGACGACACCGGCCGTGGTGACCACGCCGTGCCGGATCGCCTCCTTGGTGCTGCGGCCCCGCAGGCGCGCCTCCCGGATCCGCGAGACCACGAACACGTGGTAGTCCATCGAGAGCCCGAAGAGGATCACGAAGAGGAACAGCGGCAGCCAGGCGACGATGGCACCCACGCCCTCCGCGCCCACCAGCGACGCGCCCCAGCCGTGCTGGAAGACGCCGACGAGGATGCCGTAGGCGGCGGCGACCGAAAGCAGGTTGAGCACGATCGAGGTGATCGCGATCGTCAGCGAGCGGAAGGAGAGCAGCATCAGCAGGAAGGCGAAGACGACCACGAAGGCGAAGACCGGGGTCACCGAGCCGACCAGCTGGTCGTTGAAGTCGTGCGACCCCGCGACCTGTCCCGTGACCGGCGCCTGTACGCCGTCGACCTTGCCGAGCGTTTCGGGGCGCACCTTGTCGCGCAGCAGCTCCAGGCTCTTCTCCGCCTTGTCCTGATCGGAGCCGCCGACCAGGGGGACGTACACGAAGGCGACGTTCTGCGCCGAGTGCGTCTTGGTGTCGATCGGGCCTCGGGAGGCGCCCGAACTGATCGCCAGCTCACGGAAGTCGGCGAGCGCGGACTGCACATCGGCGGCGTTGATGTCCTTCGCCTTGACGACCACCTCGGCCGGCTCGGAGCCGCCCGGGAAGGCGTCGTTGACCCGGTTGTACGTGCCCACGATCGACAGCGAGTCCCCGAACTCCTTGTCCAGGGTGAGCTGTTGGGTCTTCATGCCGAGCGCGGGAGCGGCGATGGCCAGCAGCGCACCGGTCGCGACGACCAGCGAGACCGCGGGCTTGGCGAGCACGACGCGGAGTACGGCTCCCCACAGCCGGCTGCCCTCGGCGGCCGCACGACGGTTGCCCGTACGGCCGCCCCCGCGCCTCTTCGCCCGGTTCAGGAACGGGATGCGGCCCTTCTCCACCCGCTCGCCGAGCAGCGAGAGCAGGGCGGGCAGCACGGTGACCGATCCGACCATGGCGACCGCGACGACCATCAGCGAGGCGAGGCCCATCGCCTCGAACTCGGCGAGCCCGGTGAAGAGCATGCCCGCCATGGCCACGCACACCGTGACACCGGAGACGATGATGGCGCGGCCACTGGTGGCGGCGGCGATCCGCAGCGCGGCACCGGCGTCCCGCCCGGCCTCGCGCTCCTCGCGCTCACGGCGCAGATAGAACAGGCAGTAGTCGACACCGACCGCCAGGCCCACGAGCAGCATCACCGAGTTGGCGGTGTCGCTCATCGGCTGAAGGTGGCTGACGATGCCCATCAGGCCCATGGTGGCCATGATCGCGGTGATCGCGAGCGCGACCGGGAGCAGCGCCGCCACCAGCGCGCCGAAGGCGATCAGCAGGATGCCGAGGGCCACCGGTACGGCGGAGTACTCGGCCTTCTGGAAGTCGTCGCCGAACGCGTCGTCGTACTGCTTCTTCATGCTGGCGCTGCCGATCTCCTCGATCCGCAGCCCCGAGTGGTCCTTCTGCACGCCCTTGACGGCGTTCAGCACGGGCTCGACGCGCTCGCCCGCGGTTTCGGCGTCGCCGCGCATGTCGAACTGCACGAGTGCGCTGCGGCCGTCCTTCGAGATCGTCTTCGCGTCGTACGGCGAGGTCACGTCCGTGGCCCTGCCGGTGGCGTCGACCGCCTTGACGACCGCGGCGACGGCGCTCTTGAACTCGGCGTCGGTGGCCTTGGTGTTCGTGTCCTTCGCCTGGATCAGGACGGTCTCACTGGCCGGTTCCTTGATGTCGGCGTCTTCGATGATCTTGGCAGCGGTGTGTGTCTCGCCCTTGAGCTGGTCGCTCTCCTTGACGTCCACGCGGCCCGCGGCCGAGCCGAGGCCCATCGCCAGAACGACGAACAGTACCCATATTCCGACAGCCGCCCATCGGTGCCGGGCGCTCCAGCCGCCGGCCCGGGCGGCGATGCCCCGCACCTGTGTGTCTCCGTTCGCCATGACGGACTAGCCCCCCTGTGTGCGGTGACAGCCCCTGCCGCCACCTTTCGTTATGAAGGTATGGGCCGGATAAGAACCTCTCGTCGTGCTGCCTGGTGAGCCCCTGGGGCCGCATGTCCTCCCCTCGGACCCCGGGGCCTCCGCACTGGGGAGGATGGAAGCCCCTTACATGTAACGGGACTTCTCGGGGAGGTGGATCAGGGGTGCGGCCCGGCCCCGGGTCGCGGCCGTCGTGCCCACCCCGTGAGGTACGACGGCCGCTTTAAGGTGTCCGGATGACGACGACGTACGCGGCGCTGTTGCGCGGGATCAATGTGGGCGGCGCCAAGAGGGTGCCGATGGCCGAGTTGCGTCCCCTGATGGAGGGGCTCGGGTACGGCAACGTGCGCACATATCTGCAGAGCGGAAACGCGGTGTTCAGCAGCGACCACGGCGACGAGGAGTCCCTCGCGGCGGAACTGACCCGGGCCATCGAGAAGCACTTCGGTTTCGCCGTCGGCGTGCTGGTCCGCGACCACGCCTATCTGAAGGCCGTACGGGAGGCATGCCCGTTCCCCGCCGCCGAGCTGGAGGGCAAGCAGCTGCACGCCACGTACTTCTCCGGCCCCGTCGACGCCGAGCGCTTCGCCCCGGTCGACCCGGCGGCCTTCCTTCCGGAGGAGTTCCGTCTCGGCGACCGCGTGCTGTACCTGTACGCCCCCGACGGCCTCGGCCGCTCCAAGCTGGCGGAGACGCTGTCCAGGCCGATGTACCTCAAGGGCGTCCTCGCCACCACCCGCAACTGGAACACCGTCGTCAAACTCGAGGAGCTGACCCGTGTCTGAGCGCAACGCCGCCGTCGAGGCCGCCATCGAGAGCGAACTGCGCCTGCTGGACCCGGAGATCCGCCGCTCGGCCGAGCGGCTCGGAGCACTGCTGCACCCGGATTTCCACGAGGTCGGCGCCTCCGGGCGGCTGTGGGACCGTGCCTCGGTCATCACCGGGGTGACCGCGGCGACGGAACCGGGAGTGCGGGCCATCACCACCTCGGGGATGAAGGGTGTGCAACTGGCACCGGACGTGGTCCACCTCACCTTCGACACGGAAGAGGACAACGGCCGCCGGGCACACCGCAGTTCACTGTGGCGGCTCACCGAGCGGGGCTGGCTGCTGTACTTCCACCAGGGGACGCCGGTCGGCCCCGCCGCGGAGTGACCCTTCGCACGCCGCCGTAGGCCCCGCTCAACCCAGGGCGTCCAGGCGGGACATGTCCTCGTCCGTGAGACGAACGGCGGCCGCGTCCAGGTTCTCCTCCAGATGGGGGAGCGAACCGGTGCCCGGAGTGGGGCAGAGCACGGGGGAGCGGTGCAGCAGCCAGGCCAGCGCGATCTGCCCCGGTGTCGCCCCGTGCGCGGCGGCGATCTCGGCGCACACCGGGTCGGAGGTCAGCGAGCCGTTGCCCAGTGGGAACCACGGCAGGAACGCGATCCCGCGCTCCTCGCACAGCTTCAGCAGCGGCTGGGACGTACGGTCGAGCAGGTTGTAGCGGTTCTGTACGGAGGCGATGTCGGTCAACTCCAGTGCGGCCTCGAGCTGTTCGGCGGTGATCGTGTCCAGGCCGATGTGGCGGATCTTGCCCTCGGCGCGCAACTCCTCGAGTGTGCCGAGCTGTTCGGCCATGGGAACGTCGGGGTCGAGGCGGTGCAGCTGGTACAGGCCGATCGTGCCGAGCCGCAGCCGACGCAGGCTGGCCTCGCACATCGCACGCAGCCGCTCGGGCCGCCCGGCGACGTGCCAGGCGTTGTCACTGGTGCGGACGACACCACCCTTCGTGGCGATCAACAGGCCCTCGGCATAAGGGTGCAGGGCCTCGGTGACCAGTTCGTCGGCGATCGAGGGGCCGTAGTTGTCGGCGGTGTCGACGAGGGTGACCCCGCGCTCGACCGCCCGCCGCAGCACGGCCACCGCGCCCCGGGCGTCCCCGCGCACTCCCCAGTAGCCGGGACCGGTGAGCTGCGCGGTGCCGTAGCCGAGACGGCGTACGAGGAGGTCACCGCCGATGGAAAAGGTGCTCATGCCGCGAGTCCGATCGCTCGGGCCTGGCGTGCGCCGATGACGAGATACCCGAGGACGAACAGCAGACCCGCCGTGCTGAACACCGCCACCAGCACGTAGACGGGGAACATGTCGTCTCCCTGCGGATAGTGGTCCCCGCACAGTCGGACCACCTCGGGACGTGTACGCGCCGCCTCCAGGCACACCCGGTGTCCCCGCTTCGGATGGCTGAGATCGGTGTCCAGGTTCTTCACCATGGTGTGGCGACGCCCGTCCACGGTGTAGGTGATCTCCTGTTTCTCGTACTTCGTGCCCGGGTCGACGATCCGGGAGACCACGCCCGTGACCCTGACCCCGGTGTTGTCGATCAGTTCCGCCCGCTGCCACTGCAGCGTCGCCGACCAGGCGCCGAATCCGGTGACCAGCAGGAACAACGCTCCCAGCAGCAAGGTCCATTTACGCACGGCGGACAGCCTGGCATGCGCCGGGGTGGAGGGCCAGGGCCGTGGGACGGTGCCGAGTTACGGGATCTTCAATGGCGGCTACACCCTTCTGTGCGAGGCTCGTTCCATGCGTTACATCATCATCGGAGCAGGAGCGGTCGGCGGAGCCATCGGCGGCCGGCTCGCCGAAGCGGGGCACGAGGTCGTGCTGGTCGCGCGGGGCGCGCACTACGAGGCGCTGCGCGCGGGCGGCCTGCGATTCATGACCCCGCAGGGGACGCGCACGCACCGGCTGCTCACGGTCGACGGACCGGACGCGCTCGGGGAGTTGGGCGCCGACGACGTGCTGGTGCTCGCCGTCAAGACCCAGGACAGCGAGGCGGCCCTACAGGCGTGGGGCCCGACCCCGGTCGCCGGCGGCGGTACGGCGGCCGAGCGGCTGCCGGTGGTCTGTGCGCAGAACGGCGTGGAGAGCCAGCGCCTCGCGCTGCGCCACTTCCACCGGGTGTACGGCGTCTGTGTGTGGCTGCCCGCCACCTTTGTCGAGCCCGGCGTCGTCTCCGCGGCCGGCGCCCCGCTCACCGGCATCCTGCACCTGGGCCGCTACCCGCACGGCACGGACGAGACGGCCCGCCGTATCGCCGCCGATCTCGAGAAGTCCCGTTTCGAGGCGCCGGTCGTGCCCGATGTGGCCCGCTGGCAGTACGCCAAGCTCCTCGGCAATCTCGCGAACTCGATCGAGGCGGTCAGCGGGGTCCTCACCAGTGAGGAGGGCCTGGCGCTCTTCGCACGGGTCCGCGCGGAGGGCGAGGCGGTGCTCGACGCCGCCGGCATCGAGTACGCCGGTGAGGAGGAGCAGCACAGGGCCCGCGGCGACAAGATCCGGTTCGAGTCCTTCGACGGCTCCGAACGCGGCGCGGGCTCGTCCTGGCAGTCCCTCAACCGGGGCACCGGGACCATCGAGGCCGACTATCTCAACGGCGAGATAGCGCTTCTGGGGCGGCTGCACGGCGTACCGACTCCGCTGAACGCCCTGCTCCAGCGGCTCGCGAACACCTTCGCGCGCGAGCGCAGGGAGGCGGGGTCGATGCCGGTGGCGGAGCTGGTGCGGCTGGCCGACGAGGCCGTGGCCACCACGGAATAACCCTCTCCGCGAGGCTGTCGCGTTTATTCAAGAGGGCCGGGCCCCGCGTCCCTAGCGTGGAACGCATGAACAACGCGTACAAGAACATCTACCCGCACATGGTGGAATGCGCCGCCGAGGCCGGCCGGGTGGCCCAGGGTGTCACGGCCGAGCAACTGTCGGCGCCCTCGCACTGCACGGAGTGGGACGTCCGCACCCTGGTGAACCACTGGGTCCTCTACACCTCGCACGGCCTCGAACACCGGGCGCTGCGCAAGCAGCTCCCCGACGAGCTGACCGGGCGCGATTTCACGGCCGACCCCGGCTGGGGGCGGGCCTACGCGGATCAGCTCGACCGGGCCGTCGCCGCCTGGGACGACCCGGCCGTGTGGGAGGGCGAGGTGGACCTGGGGATGGCGAAGATGCCCGCCGCCGACATCGCCTCGATGATCGTCAAGGAGATGGCGATGCACGGCTGGGACGTCGCGACCGCCACCGGCCAGGAGTTCCGTGTCTCGGAGGAAGCGGCCCGGCTCGTCCTGGACGTGGTCGACACGCACGGCGACCTCTACCGCCAGTACGACGGCTTCGCCGACCCCGTGGATGTGCCCGAAGAGGCCCCCGCGTTTGAGCGCGCGATCGCCCACAGCGGCCGGGATCCGCGCCTGGCCCAGGCATGAATGGACCAAAAACACAGCGTGAGATTGGACCGTGTTTCTGTGCCACTGACTGACTAGCGTCAACGGCATGACGAACACCGCGCCCACTCGCGTCGACTTCTACTTCGACCCCGCCTGCCCCTTCGCCTGGATCACCTCCCGCTGGATGCTGGAGGTCGAGCGAAAGCGCCCGCTCGACCTCCGCTTCCACGCGATGAGCCTCTACTTGCACAACGTCGGCAATGAACTCCCGGAGTGGTACAGAGAGTTGGTCGACAAGTCCATCGGCCCGGTGCGGGTCGCGGTGGCCGCCGCCGAGCAACACGGCGAGAAGGTGTTGCGCGACCTCTACACCGCCTTCGGCGTCCGGATCCACGAGCGCAAGCAGGACGACTTCGACACCGTGATCGCCGAGTCGCTCGTCGAACTCGGGCTCCCGGCCGGACTGGCCGACGCGGCCCACGACTCCTCGTACGACGAGGCGGTACGCCGGAGCCATGACGCCGGGAAGGAGCCGGACTTCGACGGGTATGTGGGGACCCCGACCATTCATGTCGACGCGACGGTGTGGTTCGGCCCAGTGCTGCGGGCCATCCCGCGCGGTGAGAAGGCCGCCGAACTCTTCGACAGCTTCCGCGTCCTCGCCGCCCACCCGGACTTCTTCGAGCTCAAGCGCACCCGCACGGGAGGCCTGGCCTTCGACTGAACTCCGTACGAAACAGTGAACGCTGACCCGATGAACAGCTGCACATCGTGCGCCAGATGCGGGACGCGACGCCCTGGTGACCCAGCCGTCCGCGAAGACCATGTTCCGGGTCGTGGGCGGACTCGAGCCGGGCACCTCGTACACCGTCACGATCGCCGCGGTGACGGCGGCGGCGGGCACGGGCCCGGTGGCCGTCGTCACGGCAGCCACCCACCCGTCATCATCCGCTTCAGGCGCCGAGCGCCGCCAGCGCGGGCACGCGCGCCTCGTCGTACCGCTCCAGCAGCACCCGCGCCACCTCCGGCGCCGGACCGAGGACATCGGCCAGTACGTCCGCCTCGGCGGCCCCCCGTGCGATGCGGTCCGGCAGGAAGCCGGGCGCGAGGACGTAGGGCGCGACGGCGACCCGGGCGCAGCCGAGGGCGCGCAGTTCGCGTACCGCGTCCTCGGTGCGGGGGAGGGATGCGGAGGCGAACGCAGGCCGCACGGCGCACCAACCGGTGTGCCGCCACTCCCGCGCGATTTCAGCGATCACTGCGATCGCCTCCGGGTCCGTGGACCCCGCCGAGGCCAGCACGACCCCGGTCGAGGACTTGTCGGCGGGCGTGAGCCCCGCCTCGTACAGACGACGTTCGAGCGCGGCCCTCAGGAGGGGGGAGGGGCCGAGTACCTCCGCCTGACGGATGCGCAGCCGCGGCGGGGCCTCCCGCAGGACCGCCGGGATGTCCGCCTTCGCGTGGAAGGCGCGCGTCAACAACAAGGGCAGGGCCACCACATCACCCACGCCCTCCGCGGCCAGCGACTCCAACACCCCCTGCGCCGAAGGGACGTTGAAGTCCAGGAAGCCGGTCTCCACGCGCAGGCCCGGGCGGTGGGCCCGTACCCGTCGTACCAGGGCATGCACCGTCGCGGCATGGCGCGGATCGCGACTGCCGTGGGCGATGACCAGAAGGACGGGTTGGCGCATGATCGTTCAGCTCTTCACGAGGAGACCGCGGCTGCGCAGCACCCACCGCTCCACCGGGCTGAAGATCAGCAGGTCGATGGCGATGCCGACGAACAGGATGAGGAAGATGGCGAGGAAGACCATCGACATGGAACTGGCGTTGCGGCCGTTCTCCAGCAGCTGGCCGAGGCCCACGCCCAGGTCGGGGGAGGAGGCGATGATCTCCGCCGCCATCAGGGAGCGCCAGGAGAACGCCCAGCCCTGCTTGAGACCTGCCAGATAGCCGGGCAGCGCGGCCGGCATGATGATGTGCCAGGTGCCCTTCAGGCCCGTGGCGCCCATCGTGCGGCCCGCGCGCAGGAACAGCGGCGGCACCTGGTCGACGCCCGACACCAGGCCGTTGGCGATGGAGGGGACGGCGCCGAGCAGGATCACGGCGTACATCATCGAGTTGTTCAGGCCCAGCCAGATCACGGCCGGCGGCACCCATGCCACGGAGGGCAGGGACTGCAGGCCGGACAGGATCGGCCCGATCGCGGCGCGGACGAACTTCACGCGGGCCACCAGCAGACCCAGCGGGGTGCCGATCGCCAGGGCGAAGAGGAAGCCGAGCAGACCGCGCGAGACGCTCGTCCATATGTAGTCGAGCAGTGTGCCCTTCAGCCAGGCGTCCTGGATCTCGCCCCACACGTCGGACGGCGAGGGCAGCTTGCTCGGGTCCGTGACGACGTCGAACGAGATCAGCGCCTGCCAGACCACGAGCACCACCGCGAACGCGATGAGCGGCGGCAGCACCTTCTGCCTGAAGGTCAGCCCGAAGGACCGGCGGCCGGTGACGGAGACCTCGAGCGCGTCGAGGCCCGCCTCCAGGCCTCCCAGCTGGTAGTTGTCCTTGGCGGCCGCGTCGGCCTTCGTCTCAGTGCTGGCCATGGCGGCGGATCTCCCCACGCAGTTCTTCGGTGATCTCGATGGACAGTTCCGCCACGGGGGCGTCCTCGATACGGCGCGGCTGCGGAATGTCCACGCTCCACTCGCGGGCGACGCGCCCGGGCCGGGAGGACAGCAGGACCACGCGCTGAGCGAGGCGCACCGCCTCACGCACGTTGTGCGTGACGAAGAGGACGGACAGACCCGTCTCGCTCCAGATCCGGGTCAGCTCGTCGTGCAGCACATCGCGCGTGATGGCGTCCAGCGCCGCGAACGGCTCGTCCATCAAAAGGAGTTGGCTGTCCTGCGCGAGGGCGCGGGCCATCGCCACGCGCTGGCGCATACCGCCGGACAGCTCGTGCACCCGCTTGCCGTACGAGCCCTGCAGCCGTACGAGTTCGAGCAGCTCCTCGGCCCTGTCGCGCCGCTCGGCCTTCGCAACTCCCCTGAGCTTCAGGGCGAGTTCGATGTTCTTGCCTGCGGTCAGCCACGGGAAGAGGGCGTGTTCCTGGAACATCAGGGCAGGGCGCCCGTGGGTCGTGATGCTGCCCGCGGTCGGGTCGTCGAGACCGGCGACCAGGTTGAGCAGCGTCGACTTTCCGCAGCCCGAGGCCCCCAGGAGGGTGACGAACTCGCCCGGCGCGACATCGAGCGTGATGTCGTCGAGGACGAGCTGCTGCCCCGCCGGTCCGGCGAAGGACTTCGAGACATGCTCGATCCGGGCGGCGTACTCCACCGTTTGGACGCCGTCGGCGGCCTTGGCGAAGGTTGTGGCCATGGTCGTCACCTCCTGGGAACTCATCGGGATCCGGGCTTACTTGACGCCGAGACCGGCGTCGTCGACCGTGCTCTCGCCCGCGGCCTTGAGGACCTTGTTCAGGAGCGTGAGGTCGTAGATGCCACTCAGGTCGGGCTTCTCGAGCAGACCCGCCTTCACCGCGTGCTCCGCCTCGGTGTTGAGGGTGGAGGCCAGCGGGTCATTGGTGATCTGGATGGACTTCCAGGCCGGGTCGAGGACAGCGGCCGGCAGCGCCTTGCCCGAGTCCGCCTCCAGCTGCTTGTTCGCCGCGGCCTTGGCGTCGTCCGGGTTGGCGTTGATCCACTTGTTCGTCGTGACCGAGCCCTTCAGCACGGCCTCGACGACCTTCGGGTGCTCCTTGAGGAAGCTCTGCCGCACGATGATGTTCGTGATCACGAACTTCTTGGCGGGCCACAGCGTCGACTCGTCGAGCAGCACCTTGCCACCCTCGGCGACCAGCTTGGACGCGGTCGGCTCCGGCACCCAGGCGCCGTCGACGGAGCCGGACTTGTAGGCGTCCGGGGTGATCTTGTTGTCCGTGCGGACGACCGAGACATCGCCCTTGCCGCTCTGCGCGTCGACCTTCCAGCCCTGGTCCGCGATCCAGTTGAGGAACGCGACGTCCTGCGTGTTGCCGAGCTGCGGGGTCGCGATCTTCTTGCCCTTGACGCCCTTCAGGGACTTGATCTTCTTCGGGTTGACCACGAGCTTCACGCCGCCGGAGGCCGAACCGCCGATGATGCGCAGGTTCTTGCCGGCGGACTTCGTGTAGCCGTTGATCGCCGGCGAGGGGCCGATCCAGCCGATGTCGATGGAGCCCGAGTTCAGCGCCTCGATCTCGGAGGGGCCGGCGTTGAAGGTCTGGTACTTGGCCTCGGTGGCGCCGAGCTCCTTCTGGAAGAAGCCCTTCTGGTTGCCGACCAGTGCGGTGGCGTGCGTCAGGTTGCCGAAGTAGCCGATCTTCACGGAGTCGAGACCGTCGATCTTCTTCGACCCGGCGGCGACCTTCGCCTTCGAGCTGTCGTCCTTGGCGTCGGAGCCGTAGCTGCAGGCGGCGAGGGCGAGGAGGGGGAGAGCGGTGGCAACGGCGATGCCGCGGCGTACCAAGGTTGAGCGGATGGCAGGCACGGGAGGGTTTCCTCTCGTTGGCCCGGCGGTCACGGTTTCAGGTCGTGGCCGGGAGGTCGGCAGGTCTTCGTCTCGTCCGGGACGACGGGTGGGGGGACGGGGCGCGCAAGCGGTGCGCGTACGTCATCGCGCACATCGCGCGACTCCGCCCTGCCCGCTGCCGAGGACGCCGCTGCCGACGCGGCCGCCCTCCTTCGCGAACGTGGAGTAGAAGTCGACGGGGTTCATGTCAGAAGCACCAGCCGTCGTCGTCGGCCTCGTCCTTGACCGGCTGCGGCGCGGCGAAGGACTCGCCGACCATGCCCGCGGTCAGGGTGGTGCCGTCCGCCGGGTCGATCAGGATGAACGCGCCGGTGCGCCGGGAGTCCGCGTACGAGTCCAGCGGCAGCGGCTCGGCGGTACGGATCTTGACGCGGCCGATGTCGTTGGCGACCAGCTGACCCGGGTGCGGGTGCAGCGAGAGGTCGTCGAGCGTCAGCCGGGACGGGATGTCCTTGACGATCGCCTTGACCGTACGGGTGCCATGCTTGAGCAGCACCCGGTGGCCGACGGTGAGCGGCTGGTCGGCCACATGGCAGACGGTCGCCTCGACGTCCTGCGTGGTCGGCGGCGCGTCCTTGCTCGGCACGATCAGGTCACCGCGCGAGATGTCGATGTCGTCCTCCAGCAGGAGGGTCACCGACTGCGGGGTCCACGCCACGTCGACCGGGGTGCCCAGCAGATCGATCCCGGCGACCTTCGAGGTACGCCCGGAGGGCAGCACGGTCACGCTCTCGCCGACGCGGAAGGTACCGGCCGCGATCTGACCGGCGTACCCCCGGTAGTCGGGGTGCTCGGCGGTCTGCGGGCGGATCACGTACTGCACGGGCAGCCGGGCGTGGCAGTGCGCCAGGTCGTGGCTGACCGGAATGGTCTCCAGGTGCTCCAGGACCGTCGGGCCGCCGTACCAGTCCATGTTCGCGGAGGCTTCCACCACGTTGTCACCGGCGAGCGCCGAGATCGGGATCGCGGTGATCTCGGGGACGCCCAGCTCGGAGGCGTACGCCGTGAACTCCTCGGCGATGGCGGCGAAGACGGACTCCTTGTACTCGACGAGGTCCATCTTGTTGACCGCGAGCACGACGTGCGGGACGCGCAGCAGCGCGGCGACGGCGGCGTGCCGGCGGGTCTGCTCGATGACACCGTTGCGGGCGTCGACGAGGACCACGGCCAGGTCGGCGGTGGAGGCGCCGGTGACCATGTTCCGCGTGTACTGCACGTGACCGGGCGTGTCGGCCAGGATGAAACGGCGGCGCGCGGTCGCGAAGTAGCGGTAGGCGACGTCGATGGTGATGCCCTGCTCGCGCTCGGCACGCAGGCCGTCGGTCAGGAGGGCGAGGTCCGGGGCCGCCTGGCCGCGGCTGGCCGAGACGCGCTCCACGGCCTCCAGCTGGTCCGTCAGAACCGACTTGGAGTCGTGCAGCAGACGTCCGACGAGCGTGGACTTGCCGTCGTCGACGGAGCCGGCGGTGGCGAAGCGCAGCAGGGTGGTCGCCGACAACTGCTCGACCGACAGGGGCTCGGTGGGTTCGGTGGTGCTGGTCATGGCTAGAAGTACCCCTCGCGCTTGCGGTCTTCCATCGCGGCCTCGGACATCTTGTCGTCGGCGCGGGTGGCGCCCCGCTCGGTGAGACGTGAGGCGGCGATCTCGGCGATGACGGCGTCCAGCGTGGTCGCGTCGGAGTCGACGGCGCCCGTGCAGGACATGTCTCCGACCGTGCGGTAGCGGACGAGTCGCTGCTCGACGCTCTCGCCGTCCTTGGGGCCGCCCCACTCGCCCGGGGTCAGCCACATGCCGGACCGCTTGAAGACCTCGCGCTCGTGCGCGAAGTAGATCTCCGGCAGTTCGATCTGCTCGCGGGCGATGTACTGCCAGACGTCCAGTTCGGTCCAGTTGGACAGCGGGAAGACGCGGACGTGCTCGCCGGGCGCGTGGCGGCCGTTGTAGAGCTGCCACAGTTCGGGGCGCTGGCGGCGCGGGTCCCACTGGGAGAACTCGTCGCGCAGCGAGAACACCCGTTCCTTGGCGCGGGCCTTCTCCTCGTCCCGGCGTCCGCCGCCGAACACGGCGTCGAAGCGCTCGGACTGGATCTTCTCCGTCAGCGGCACCGTCTGCAGCGGGTTGCGCGTCCCGTCGGGGCGTTCGCGCAGCACACCACGGTCGATGTAGTCCTGGACGGAGGCCACATGGAGGCGCAGGCCGTGCTTCTTCACCGTGCGGTCGCGGTACTCCAGGACCTCCGGGAAGTTGTGCCCGGTGTCCACATGCAGCAGTGAGAAGGGCACCGCCGCGGGGGCGAACGCCTTCAGTGCGAGATGCAGCATGACGATGGAGTCCTTGCCGCCGGAGAAGAGAATCACCGGCCGCTCGAACTCACCCGCGACCTCGCGGAAGATGTGGACGGCCTCCGACTCCAGGGAGTCCAGGTGCGACAGCGCGTACGGACTGTCCGTCTCCTCGGAGACAGTGGCGACGTCGCTCGTCATGCGAGACCCCTCTCGGTGAGCAGCGCGTGGAGCGCGGCCGCGGACTCCTGCACGGTCTGGGTGTGCGACTCGATGCGCAGATCGGGCGACTCGGGCTGCTCGTAGGGGTCGTCGACGCCGGTGAGCCCCGAGATCTCGCCCGCGGCCTGCTTGGCGTACAGCCCCTTCACATCGCGTACGGAGCAGACCTCGACGGGGGTCGCCACGTGCACCTCCAGATACGGGGTGCCGCCGGTCTGGTGGCGCCCCCGCACCGCCTCACGGCTGTCCGCGTACGGCGCGATCACCGGGACGAGTGCCTTGACGCCGTTGCGCGCGAGCAGCTCGGCGAGAAAGCCGATGCGCCGCACGTTCGTGTCGCGGTCCTCGCGCGAGAAACCGAGGCCCGACGAGAGGAACTCGCGGATCTCGTCCCCGTCGAGCACCTCGACACGGTGGCCCTCCGTGCGCAGCCTGCCGGCCAGCTCGTAGGCGATGGTGGTCTTGCCGGCGCTCGGCAGACCCGTGAGCCAGACGGTGGCTCCGGTCGTCACTTGCTGCTCCTGAGAAATCAGAGTGGTCGTGGTCATCAGTGCAGCCCGCACTCGGTCTTGGCGCGGTCCGCCCAGCGGCCGGCGCGCACGTCCTCGCCCTCAAGGACCCGGCGGGTGCAGGGCGCGCAGCCGACGGAGGCGTAACCGTCCATCAGCAGCGGGTTGGTGAGGACCCCGTGCTCGGCGACGTACGCGTCCACGTCGTCCTGCGTCCAGCGGGCGATCGGTGAGATCTTGACCTTCCGGCGCTTCTCGTCCCAGCCGACGACCGGGGTGTTCGCCCGGGTCGGGGACTCGTCGCGGCGCAGGCCCGTGGCCCAGGCGCTGTACTTGGCGAGCCCTTCGTCGAGGGGCTTGACCTTGCGCAGCGCGCAGCACAGGTCGGGGTCGCGGTCGTGCAGCCTGGGGCCGTACTCGGCGTCCTGCTCGGCCACGGTCTGGCGCGGGGTGAGCGTGATGACGTTGACGTCCATCACGGCTTCGACCGCGTCCCGGGTGCCGATGGTCTCCGGGAAGTGGTAGCCGGTGTCGAGGAAGACGATGTCAATGCCGGGCAGTGCGCGGGACGCGAGGTGCGAGACCACCGCGTCCTCCATGGAGGAGGTCACGCAGAAACTCTTACCGAACGTACTTGTGGCCCACTGGAGGATCTCCAGGGCCGACGCGTCCTCAAGGTCGCGCCCCGCCTGCTCGGCGAGGCGCTTCAGGTCCTCGGCCGTACGCTCGTCCTGAGATGTCGTCATATTCCGTCCCCACCACTGTCCTTGGGCTGAAGGCCCCGGGCGAGCAGCCCGAGGAACTTCAACTGGAAGGCTCGATTGCACGCCGCGCATTCCCACGCGCCGTGGCCCTGCTCGCTCGGACGAAGGTCCTCGTCGCCGCAGTAGGGGCAGTAGAACGGGGCGGCTCGCTCGCTCATGAGAGGGACTCCTCGGAGGCTCGCGTAGCCCAGGTGGCGAAGCGCTCGCCGTCCTCGCGCTCCTTCTGGAAGCGCTTGAGGACCCGCTCGATGTAGTCGGGCAGCTCGTCCGAAGTGACCTTCAGGCCACGGACCTTGCGGCCGAAACCGGCTTCCAGGCCGAGCGCGCCGCCCAGGTGCACCTGGAAGCCCTCGACCTGCTCGCCCTGGTCGTCGAGGACCAGCTGGCCCTTGAGACCGATGTCCGCGACCTGGATACGGGCGCAGGCGTTCGGGCAGCCGTTGATGTTGATGGTGATGGGCTCTTCGAACTCGGGGATGCGCCGCTCGAGTTCGTCGATCAGCGAGGCACCGCGCGCCTTGGTCTCGACGATCGCGAGCTTGCAGTACTCGATGCCGGTGCAGGCCATCGTGCCGCGCCGGAACGTGGAGGGCTTGGCGGTCAGGTCGAGCGCCTCCAGGCCCTCGACGAGGGAGTCGATCCGGTCCTGCTCCACGTCGAGCACGATCATCTTCTGCTCGACGGTGGTGCGCAGCCGGCCCGAGCCGTGCGCCTCGGCCAGCTCGGCGATCTTCGTGAGGGTCGCGCCGTCCACCCGGCCCACGCGCGGGGCGAAGCCGACGTAGTAGCGGCCGTCCTTCTGCCGGTGCACACCGACGTGGTCGCGCCAGCGGGCGACCGGCTGGTCGGGGGCGGGTCCGTCGACGAGCTTCCGCTTCAGGTACTCGTCCTCCAGGATCTGGCGGAACTTCTCGACGCCCCAGTCGGCGACCAGGAACTTCAGGCGAGCCCTCGTGCGAAGGCGCCGGTAGCCGTAGTCGCGGAAGATCGAGAGGACGCCGATGTGGACGTCCGCGACCTCGTCCAGCGGGACCCAGGCGCCCAGACGCTGGCCGATCTTCGGGTTGGTGGAGAGGCCGCCGCCGACCCAGAGGTCGAAGCCGGGGCCGTGCTCCGGGTGGTTCACGCCGACGAACGCGACGTCGTTGATCTCGTGCGCCACGTCGAGCAACGGCGAGCCGGAGATCGCTGTCTTGAACTTGCGGGGCAGGTTCGAGAACTCCGTGTTGCCGATGACCCGGCGGTGGATCTCCTCGATCGCGGGCGTGCCGTCGATGATCTCGTCCTCGGCGATCCCGGCGACGGGCGAGCCGAGGATGACGCGGGGCGTGTCACCGCAGGCCTCGGTCGTGGACAGGCCCACGGCCTCCAGGCGGTCCCAGATCTCCGGGACGTCCTCGATACGGATCCAGTGGTACTGCACGTTCTGCCGGTCGGTGAGGTCGGCGGTGCCGCGCGCGAACTCCTGCGAGATCTCGCCGATGACGCGCAGCTGCTCGGTGGTCAGCCGGCCGCCGTCGATACGGACGCGCAGCATGAAGTACTTGTCGTCCAGCTCCTCCGGCTCCAGGATCGCGGTCTTGCCGCCGTCGATCCCGGGCTTGCGCTGGGTGTACAGACCCCACCAGCGCATCCGGCCGCGCAGGTCATTGGGGTCGATCGAGTCGAAGCCCCGCTTGGAGTAGATCGTCTCAATGCGTGTCCGCACATTGAGACCGTCGTCGTCCTTCTTGAACTGTTCGTTGCCGTTGAGCGGGGTGAAGTGACCCACGGCCCACTGACCCTCGCCGCGGTGACGGCTCACCTTGCGGCGGGGCGCGGCGGGATTCTGCGGGGTGGCGGCCATGGTTGATACGTCCTTCGAGACTGCGGGACAGGTTGGTCAGCGGCTCTGACCTGCACATTCGGGCGCATACGGAAGTATGGGCACGGCATTGCGCAAGGGTCGCAAGAGAAAGGGTCGGCGGCGCTGGACTGCTTCAGCTCGCCGGACAGATGGCGCTGGACATGCGGCCGAGGTCGACGTGCCGCCGACTCACCAAGGCAATTCCAGTTCCAGACATGACGGAAGCGTGTCACGGGGATCTCCGGCCAGTCCACCGTCATCCATCATGTGGACACCCTTGTCCCGGATGGCGAGACAAGGGTGGTGTCAGTCACACGGCCGCACGGTTTATGGCGTCCGGGCAGGTCAACCGATCCACGCCCCTGGCCAGGGACCCGGCGCGGCCACCTCCGGCTCCGCCTCGACCTTGGTGTCGAAGAGCTTGAATCCGCGCCGCAGATAGTTGTCCATCGCGTGCTCCCCGTCCTTGCTGCATGTATGCAGCCAGACCCGCTTCGTCTCGGCCCGCCCCGGCCAGCGCTCGGCCAGGTCCCAGGCCCGCGCCACCCCGTACGAGAGGAGGTGACCGCCGATGCGCCGGCCCCGGAAGGCGGGGATCAGCCCGAAGTAGACGACCTCCACCACGCCGTCGTCCTGCGGGTCGAGCTCGACATAGCCCGCGGGCGTCCCCCTGTCGTACGCGACCCAGGTCTCTACGCCCGGCCGGTCAAGGGCCTCCTGCCACTGCGCGTACGTCCAGCCGAGCCGGTCCGTCCAGCGGATGTCCCCGCCGACCGACGTGTACAGGAAGCGGCTGAACTCGGGCGAGGGAACCTCGGCACGCACGATCCGGAAGTCCCCGTCGGGCGCGATCGCGGGGAGCAGGTCGGTCAGGGCCGTCTGCTCCAGGGACCAGGTGGTCACAGTGACGTTGCTCATGCGGGCCAGGGAACCACGGAGCCCGGCCCGCCTCCAAAAGCGGCCTGAGGCCCCCGCCCCTACTGCAGCGAGTGGTCGACCGAGGACAGCGGAACCGCGTAGAGCACCCGCTGCGTCGCCGCCCCGGTCAACGCCCACAGCTCGCCCGTCTCCTGCCAGTAGGAGAGGGACTCGGCCCCCAGGCCCCAGCAGGCGTGCGACTGGTCCGCGGTGCAGGTGGCCGCCTTGGCACCGCTCCCGGTCTGCCGCCACAGGGTGCCGTGCTGGGTGCGGCTGTCCGGTGTGTGCTCGACGTACCACTCGGCCTCGTGGGCGCCGCTCGGCGTGTGTGAGAGGGCGCCGGACAGTCCGGCGGCCTTGGTCGCGTAGGCCTCGGCCGCGTCGACGTACCCCTGGGAGTCGGCGAGCAGACCGGTGCGGTAGGCGGCGGTGCTGTACGCGTAGCGCCACACCCGGGCCCGCTGGGCGCCGCCGGACGCGGACCGCTCGGTCGCGACCAGGCTGTCCGGCGCGGAGGTGCGGTCCAGGGAGAGGGAGCCGATACAGGGGACGGCCCGGTCGTCACCGGCGACGCACGCGCCGCCGGGCGCGTCGTAGGAGCCGATGGCCGGGAGCACGTACTGGTAGCCGGCCGCCGAGTAGCCGTCGCTCACCCTGCCGACGGCGCCGCTGTTGACGCCGGCCCTCAGGAGGCGGTGCAGGTCGAAGACGAGCAGGCCCGCGCCGTGCGCGGCGGTGACGATCAGCTTGTCCTGGTACCAGACCATGCCGCCGAGGCCCGAGTGGACCGCCGTGAAGTCCTTGCCGCCCTCGCGCGGGGCGACGAGCAGGACCCAGCGGTACGTGAGGGCCTGCGCGTCCGTCGCGTCGACGAAGGCGACCCGGGCCATGCCCTCGTCCCGGGTCGGCGTGGCGGCCTGCCGGTCGTGCTGCGTCCAGCCGGCCAGGATGACGCGGTGCTCGCCCCATCGTCCGTCGTCGTCGGCGTCGCCGGACGTGGTGACGGACCTCGGCTGCCACTGCCGGGTGGTCGCGTCGCCGCCGTCCCAGCAGTATCCGCGGGTGGCGGTCGGCTCGACCGGAAGCGCGGCCCGCTCGGCGGCGGCGCAGTCGGAGGTGTTCCGCATCGCGTGGTCGGCGCTCTCGAGCACGCCGTCGACGCCGACGTTGCCGCCCATGTCCTTGGTGAGGGTGTCGAGCGTGTCCCGGGGGACCAGGTTCTCGTGGAGGCGCAGCGCGCCGGCCGCGGACGCCGAGCGGAGGGGGGTCAGGCCGCCCGGGCTGCCGCTGCCGGTGGCCTGGGAGGCGCTGATCAGGGTGGCGGCCGCGGTGAGCGCGAGGGCGGTTCCGGCCAGGGTGGCGCGCAGCGCCTGTCCCCTTCTACGACGACGGTGCCTGCCGCGCTGCTTCATGCGTCCTCCCGGGTAGGCCAACTGCCTCTCACTCTTCGGGCGTTGACGGAGAGACGGGTGGGGTGGCCTGTGAGGGGATGCTACGGCAGAGACCCACTGGCCCGGCCGAAGACCCCGGAAGACGCTCAGGAAATACGCCTGTTTCAGCCCGTCCGGCGCTGGAGGACGAGCGCGAAGCGCGATACGAGGGTGTGGGGCGGAGCCCCCAGGTACGGGACGGGTGGGGGCGGAAAGGGCGAAAAACTACAGCTTCTCCCGCCGCACCGCCGGCGCCGTCGAGTGGGGCAGCAGGTCCAGGGGATCGTCCGGCAGCAGGACCTCGACCTCCACCTCCTCGCGGAAGCGGTACGGACGGTGGTCGAGCAGGCCGGTGAGGCGGCGGCGTACCCGGGACAGCTCGGCGCGGACGGTCACCGTACGGGTCGGGTCGCCGAAGAGGTCGACCGCGAGCTGGGCCGCGCTGCGCCCCTGCCGGTGCACGGCGAGCACGTACAGCAGCTCGGCGTGGCGCGGACTCAGGTCCTGCGCCCAACTGCCCGCCGCGCCCGAGATGGTGGCGCACGGCCGCCGGGGTTCACTGAGGTCCAGCACGACACGGCTCGCGCTCGCCGAGGTGTCGCTCTCCGTGACCCGCAGCAGCCACCCGCCGGGCATCGGCTCCGCGACGCACACCCCGAGGGAGGGCAGCCAGACCCTGCCCGCGCGGAAGGAGGCCGGCAGCGGGACCCGGTCGACGGGCGGCATTCCGACGACGGCCGCGAGCCAGCCGTTGGTGTCCACGACCAGCGCCTTGCCGCCCAGCCGGCACAGGAGGGGCGCGGCCACGGCGCGCAGCCGCTCGATGGTCGTCAGATGCCTGCTGCGCAGTTCGGATTCGGCCAGCCGGGACACCGAGTCGACCAGCGCGAGCGTGGCCGGGTGAAACGTACTGTCCGGCCCGCTCACGTCGATGATGCCGAGCAGCCGCCCGTCCCGCGGGTCGTGCACCGGGGCGGCGGCGCAGGTCCAGTCGTGCAGCGTGCGCACGAAGTGCTCGGCCGAGTGCACCTGGACGGCGGCGCCCGCCGTCAGCGCCGTACCGATCGCGTTGGTGCCGGTGGTGTCCTCGCTCCAGGCGGCGCCCTCCTCCAGGCAGATCGTGTCGGCCCGGCGCAGTACGCCCGCGTTGCCCTCGCGCCACAGCACCCGGCCCTCCGGGTCCGTGACCACCATGATCTGCAGGGAGGCGTCGGCGACCGCTCCCAGCCCCCCGCTGAGCACCGGCATCACCTCGGCGAGCGCGGTGGAGGTGCGGCGGTGTTCGAGTTCGTCCGTCTGCAACAGCACGCTGTCCGTGCCCTGTTCGGGATCGACTCCGAAACGTTTCACTCTCTGCCATGACTGACCGATGACCGGTCGCGGAGCGATCGGGGAGCGTTCGCCTCTGACCGACGCGGCCCAGGTTTCCTGGAGGTGCCGGACCGTTTCGGACGCGTCCAGCGGCGCGAAACGGGCGGTGTTGAACGATGTGGTCTTCACAGGGCACTCCCGAAACCAGTACCGCGTACGAGCTGTGACGCCGCCGTCACCCCACATCGTGCCTGCTCTCGGCCCGGGACGCCGGAACTTCGCACAAGGAACACAAAGGAATGCAACGGTCTGCAACTCTCGCCAACGGTCACAAGGTTCCTTGAAACTGACAACGACGCCGCCCGTGCGGCGTCCGAGCTCCTGAACGGGGCCGGCAGCGGGGGTGGTGCCGTGTCGGCGCAGCACCACCCCCGCCCCTAACAGCGGCAGCTCCTCACGACACCGGCCGTGCCCGCTCCACCACGGTGGCCAGATCCAGACTGTGCGGCAGCGTACCGAAGGCCGAACCCCAGTCACCACCCAGCCGTGAGGCGCAGAACGCGTCGGCGACCTCCGGGGGCGCGTACTGGACGAGGAGCGACCCCTGGAGCACCAGGGCGACACGCTCCACGAGACGCCGGGCCCGGCCCTCGACACCGTCCAGGTCCGCGAGTTCGGCCAGCAGGTTCTTGATGGCCCCGTCCAGGCGGTGGTCCGCGCCGCGGGCCCGTCCCACCTCCCGCAGATACGCGTCCAGGGCCCCCGGCTCCCGCTGCAGCGCACGCAGCACGTCCAGCGCCTGGACGTTGCCCGCGCCCTCCCAGATGGAGTTGAGCGGCGACTCCCGCAGCAGCCGCGCCATGCCCCACTCCTCCACGTACCCGTTGCCGCCGAGGCACTCCAGCGCCTCCACCGCCACCGGCGTACACCGCTTGGTCACCCAGTACTTGGCGGCCGGCACCGCGAGCCGCAGGAAGGCCCGCTCCTGCTCGCTCCCGTCGTCGTACGCGGCGGCGAGGCGCATCGCGAGCGTGGTCGCCGCCTCCGACTCCAGCGCCAGATCCGCGAGGACGTTCCGCATCAGCGGCTTGTCGATGAGCTTGCCGCCGAACGCCTCGCGGTACGTGGAGTGGTGGACGGCCTGTGCGACGGCCTGCCGCATCAGCGAGGCCGAGCCGAGCACACAGTCGAGCCGGGTCGCCGCGACCATCTCGATGATGGTGCGCACCCCGCGCCCCTCGTCCCCGACCCGGCGCGCCCAGGTCCCGTCGAACTCGACCTCGCTGGAGGCGTTCGACTTGTTGCCGAGCTTGTCCTTGAGCCGCTGGATCCGGAAGACGTTGCGCGTGCCGTCCTCCAGCACGCGCGGGACGAGAAAGCAGGTGAGCCCGCCGGGTGCCTGCGCGAGCACCAGGAAGCCGTCCGACATCGGTGCCGAGCAGAACCACTTGTGGCCGGTCAGCTCGTACGTCCCGTCCTCGGCGAGCGGTCGCGCCTCGGTCGTATTCGCGCGTACGTCGCTGCCGCCCTGCTTCTCGGTCATGCCCATCCCGAAGAGCACGCCGGCCTTCTCGGCGGCGGGCCGCAGCCCCTGGTCGTAGATCGTGGACGTCAGCCGCGGCTCCCACTCGGCGGCGAGCGCCGGATCGGCTCGCAGCGCGGGCACCGCCGCGTGGGTCATCGACAGCGGGCAGCCGTTGCCCGCCTCGACCTGCGTCCAGACCACGAAGGCGGCCGCACGCCTGAGGTGTCCGCCGGGGCGGTTCCAGGCCGCGGTCAGCCCCGCCGACACGCCCTTGCCGAGCAGCCGGTGCCAGGCCGGATGGAACTCGACCTCGTCGATCCGGTGGCCGTAGCGGTCGTGGGTGTGCAGCTTGGGCGGGTTCTCGTTGGCGAGCGCCCCCCACTCCTGCACCTGCGCGGAACCGGCGGTCCGCCCGAGCGCCGACAGCTCCTCGCGTGCCTCGTCGAGGAGTCCTGGATCGATATGCCGGTCGACCGCCTCCACGAGGGCCCGGTCGGCGGCGAAAACGTCATATCCGACCAGGGGCGGAGCCTGGTTGGTCACGGTGTGGGTGCTGGCTGCCATACGGATACGGTAAGGACGTGCACCAGGCAAAAGAAACACCTGAACGGCCTCCCTCGGGCCGCTTCCACCGTGCCCGCGCGCTCTACCGGAACGTGTCCAAGCGCAGGACCGCCTGGCTGCTGCTCAAGGACACCGTCAATTCGTGCATGGAATACCGGATCCTGGGGCTGGCGGCCGAGGCCGCCTTCTTCACGCTTTTGTCCGTGCCGCCACTGCTGCTGAGCATGATCGGACTGCTCGGATACGTGGACGCCTGGACCGGCGCCGACACGATCGCCAGCCTGGAGAGCAACATCCTGGACGCGTCCCGCACGGTCCTGTCGGAGAAGGGCGTCCACCAGATCGCCCAGCCGATCCTCCACGACGTGATGAAGGGCGGCCGCCCCGACATCATCTCCCTCGGCTTTCTGTTCGCCCTGTGGTCGGGCTCGCGCGCGGTGAACGTCTTCATCGACACCATCACCGTGATGTACGGCCTCGACGGCACCCGGGGAATCGTGAAGACCCGGATGATGTCGTTCCTGCTGTTCATCGTGGCGCTGCTGATCGGCTCGGTCGCGCTGCCGCTGATGGTGGCGGGCCCGGACGCGGTGGTGAACGTCGTTCCGTGGTCGACGACCGTCGTCCAGGTCCTGTACTGGCCCGTCGTGATCGTCCTCTCGATCGTCTTCCTCACCACGCTCTACCACGTGTCCGTGCCGGTGCGCTCCCCGTGGGTCGAGGACGTGCCGGGTGCGCTGGTGGCCCTCGCCATGTGGGTGCTCGGCAGCTTCCTGCTCCGTATCTACCTGACCAACACCGTCGAGGGCCCCACGATCTACGGCTCGCTCGCCGCGCCCGTCGCCGTCCTGCTGTGGATCGGCGTGTCCGCCTTCGCCGTCCTGGTCGGCGCCGCCGTCAACGCCGCCATCGACCGGGTCTGGCCGGCCGCCGCCACCGCCACCGCGCGCGCCGCAAACGAACGGCTGCGCGAGGCCCAGGCCGCCGAGTACGTCGCCCGTGTCGTCGCGTACCGCTCCTCCGACGTCGATCCCGACGACCCGGACATGCCCTCCGAGTTCCCGGAGCGCTGGTCGCGCTTCCTGCCCCCGGAGGACGTCACGTCGCGGCTGCGCACCCACGCGAAGAGCACCCACCACCACCCCCACCGCAACAACGACGACCACCCTCAGGGCGAGTGATCAGCCCTTCCAGGCTCCGGCCGCCGCCGTCTGCCGCGCGAACGCCGTGAAGTCCCGCGCCGCGCGGCCCAGGATCCGCTGGACGCCGTCCGAGAGGTAGGAGTTGCGGCCGTCGAGGAGGCTCTCGAAGAGGTCTACGAGGAACTCGACCTCCTCGGGCGGCACCCCGAAACCGGTCAGGTTGTCGCCGTACTGGCGTGCCGTCACCGGGGTGTACGTCAGCTCGCCGCCCGTCGCCTTCGCGATCTCCGCGACCGCCTCGCTGAAGGTCAGCAGCCGGGGCCCGGAGATGTCGAGGTCCTCGCCCGCGTACCGGTCGCCCGCCGTCAGCGCGGCGACCACGACGTCCGCGATGTCCCGCACGTCGATGAACGGCTCGCGCACCTCACCGGCCGGGAAGACCAGCTCCCCGTGGCGCAGCCCCTCCACCAGCGGGCCCTCGCTGAAGTTCTGCGCGAACCACGCGGCCCGCACGACCGTCCACCGCGCCCCCGACGCCTTGAGCGCCTCCTCGGTCGGCCGGGCCGGCTCCTCGCCCCGCGACGACAGCAGCACCAGCCGGCGCACCCCGAGCCCGACCGCCTCCCGGGCCAGCGCCCCGACCGCCTCGGTGGCGGCCGGGGAGCCGACGTCCGTGGGGTACGCGAGATACGCCGCGTCGGCGCCGCGCAGCGCGTCCGCCCACGTCGAGCGGTCCGCCCAGTCGAAGCGGGTGCCCCGGGAGCGGGACGCGGCCCGCACCGTGAGCCCGGCCGCCCGCGCGGCCTCCGCGACCCGACGGCCGGTGCGCCCCGTCGCCCCTGTCACCAACACCGTCATGCCTCCCGGATGTGCCGTGTTGTCCGTCATGAAGCCAGTGAACTGCCGGGCGTGGAAAGGAACCATCGCTGAACCGCTCCTTCCCATACGCCCGCGTCTACGCTGTCGCCATGGACGCACTCGCAGGCCTCTTGGAGGGCCCACGCGCGCGTGGCGCCTTCATGATCCGCGCGTGCTTCGACCCGCCGTGGTGCGTACGCGTCGAGGACCGTGCCCCCCTGACGATCATGCTGGTGGTCCGCGGTGACGCCTGCGTCGTGCCGGACGGGGGAGAGCCGGTACGGCTGCGGGCGGGCGACCTGGCCATCGCGCGCGGCCCGGACCCGTACGTCTGCGCCGACGACCCGGACACCCCGCCCCAGGCCGTGATCCTGCCGGGCGGCGAGTGCGTCTACCCCGACGGGCGCTCCCTGAAGGGCCACTGGGAACTCGGCGTACGCAGCTGGGGCGACCGGCCGGACGGCTCCACGATGCTGCTGATCGGGACGTACATGATGCGGGGCGAGATCAACGGCAGGCTGCTGGACGCCCTGCCGCCGCTGCTCTCGCTCACCTCCGACGTGTGGGAGTGCCCGCTGACGCCGATACTCGCCGAGGAGATCGTGCGCGACGAGCCCGGGCAGGAGGTCGTCCTGGACCGGCTCCTCGATCTGCTGATGATCGCCGCGCTGCGGGCCTGGTTCTCCCGCCCCGAGGCCGCGACGCCCGCCTGGTACGAGGCCCTCGCCGACCCCGTCGTGGGCCGGGTGCTGCGGCTCCTGCAGGACGACCCGGCGCACCCCTGGACGGTGGCGGCGCTCGCCGCCAAGGCCGGGGTCTCCCGGGCCGCGCTGGCCCGCCGCTTCGGCGAACTCGTGGGCGAGCCCCCGATGACGTACCTGACCGGCTGGCGGCTGGCCCTGGCCGCCGACCGCCTGCGCGATTCGGACGACACCCTGGACTCGATCGCCCGCCAGGTCGGCTACGGCAGCGCGTTCGCCCTGTCCAGCGCCTTCAAACGGGTGTACGGGGTCAGCCCGCAGGAGCACCGGACGCGAGCGGCGTAGCCTGGCGTACGTGTACGAGGAGCGTGCCTCCCGGCTGCCCGGTGCCGTGGTGTGGAGCCGCGTCCTGCCCGGGCCCGGCTCGGCCGTGCGGCCCGTGCTTCCCGACGGCTGCATGGACTTGTTGTGGACCGAGGGGCGGCTGCTGGTCGCCGGACCGGACACCCGGGCGTACGTTCCCGAAGGCGTCCCCGGCGGCTGGGCGGGTGTCCGGTTCTTCCCCGGTACGGCGCCCGCGCTGCTGGGCGTACCCGCGCACGAACTCCGCGACCGGACCGTGGAGGCGGCCGGCGCGGAGCCCCCCGATCCGCTGCTCCGGGAGCTCGTGGCGGCCCTGGACGCGGGGCGACCGGTCGCCGCCGTCGCCGATGAACTCGGCCTGGGGGCAAGGAAATTGCATCGGCGATCGCTGGCGGCGTTCGGTTACGGGGCCAAGACGCTGGCCCGCGTGCTGCGGCTGCAGCGGGCGCTCGCGCTCGCGCGGGACGGGGTGCCCTTCGCGGACACCGCGGTGCGCGCCGAGTTCGCGGACCAGGCTCATCTGGCCCGTGATGTAAGGGAGTTGGCGGGCATGACGCTCGGTGAGCTACTGCGACGGTAGGGTCGCGAACAGATCGACACCGTTGCCGTCCGGGTCGTGTACGACGGCGTATCGCATGCCCCAGAAGGCGTCCCACGGCTTGAGTTCGCCGTGGTGGCCGGCGCCGACGAGGTCTTCGTACACGGAGTCGACCTCGGCGGGGCTGTCGCAGCGGAAGGCGAGGGACGCCCGGCCGCCGCCGGCTGGGGGCCGCCACCCGGCGTGGAACGAGCGGATCGTCTCCTCCGTGTCGAGTGCCAGCCGGAGGCCGCCGGGTAGCTCGGCCTCTACGTGCGGCTGGTTCTCGGAGCCGTCGGGGAAGGTGAGGCCGAGGTGGCGGTAGAAGGTGAGGGAGGCGGCCATGTCGGAGACGGCGAGGCCGATCACGTCGAATCGTGGAGTCATGGGGCCACGGTAGGCAGGGCGTGGGTGGTGGGTCTTGAACGAATCGGACATGGTGGCGGCCCGTGCGGGCAGGGAGGGGTTTCGCCCCCTCCGCCCCTACCCGTCCCATACCTGGGGCTCCGCCCCGGACCCCGCCAAGTAGGCACCGAGGGCCGCCTCGCCGGTCAGGCGCCGGGGGCGGGCGTCGCCGGGGTGTGGCGCGAC